>DAIPJA010000089.1:0-8305 GCA_036770525.1 Gudongella sp.
AAGCCGGGAGACAAGGTTCTCATTCAGAGGAATTGCCACAAGGCCGTTTATAACGCCCTTATACTAAACAGGATCCAGCCTGTATACCTATATCCAAACTACAACGAGAATCACAATGTCCTTACTGGTCTATACCCGGAGGATGTGGATGAGGCTCTGAAAGCTGATCCTGAAATAAAGGCAGTGGTCATTACCTATCCAAACTACTACGGTGTTTGCTCAGATCTTAAGTCCATAGCAGACATAGTACACAAGCACAACAAGATATTAATGGTTGACGAGGCCCATGGTCCTCATTTCACATTTAATGACAAGCTACCAGTTCCAGCTCTCAAAGCTGGTGCGGATATAGTAATACACAGCACCCATAAGACTCTCCCAAGCTTCACTCAGACATCCATGATCCATGTAGGAACTGACAGGATCGATCTTAATAAGCTGAGAGACAGATATCAGCTTTATACTACAACAAGCCCATCGTATCTGTTCACTCTTTCAAATGAGCTGGCAGTATCCTACATGGACAGCCAGGAGGGAAGAGAAAGACTTGAGTGGAGTATAAAAAAGGTAGATGAAGTAATCGAAAGACTTAACAAGATCCCAAGGGTGGAGGTATTTACCGGAGACCCTGATGATCCAACCATATATTCAAAGGACAACACAAAGATACTAATAACAATAGACGGCATAAGAGGCTCCATGGTCAAGAGAAAGCTTAGGACTGATTACAACATCAGACTGGAAATGGCTGACTTCTACTATGCTCTTATCCTGACCAGCCTTATGAATGACGACGATGATTATGAGAAGGTGATTGCAGCGATAGAGGACCTGGCGAAGAATGCTCCCTACGAGGAAATCAACTGGGTCAACGTCAAGATGCCAACTCCGAAGATAATAATGAGACCGGCTGATGCATACTATGGCAAGAAGGAGCAGGTAAAGCTGAAGGATGCAATAGGCAGGGTATCAGCTGCACCGATAATCCCTTATCCACCGGGAATCCCATTGATAGTCCCTGGAGAGGAGATAACACAAGAAATTTACGAGCATGTATTATTCCTTATGGACAATGGCATTGAAATAGTAGGCCTTATGGGCAAGGAAAAGGACAACGTAGTTGTAGTTGAGTAAGGAGCTGCTAAGTATGAGAGGTTTATTCATTACTCTGGAGGGTCCAGACGGATCCGGAAAATCAACGATGATAGGCCTTATCGGTCAGTATCTTAAGGAACAGGGCATAGACCATGTCATTACCCGGGAGCCGGGGGGTACAGCCATTGGAGAAAAAATCAGAGGGATAATAATAGACAGGGAAAATATAAATATGGGGCCTGAGACCGAGGCACTGCTCTTTGCAGCGTCCAGGGCTCAGCATGTCCATGAGAAGATACTGCCCTCTGTCAAGGAGGGAAAGGTAGTGGTATGCGACAGGTTCCTGCTTTCAAGTCTGGCGTATCAGGGAGTTGGAAGAGGTCTGGGAATCCAGGAGGTAAAGGCAGTAAATGAATTTGGATTGAGGGGAATGACCCCTGATCTTATTCTTTTCTTCCATGTGGATCCTGAGGTCACTCTTCTAAGGAAAACCAAGGAAGGCGGGGACAGACTGGAGGAGGAAGGCGGAGCCTTTCACAGGGAGGTTTACGAGGGCTACATGACCCTCCTTGAGATGTATCCGGATAATGTCGTTGTAATAGATGCAGAAAAATCAGTGGAAGAGGTATATGCCCAAACTATAGCGGCACTGGCAGAAGTGCTGAAGTCGAAGGAGGAAATGCTATGAAGCTTATAGTTGCAATCGTTCAGGATCAGGATGCTCCGGGAGTTATAGAGGAGCTGATGGAGAAGGAATTCAGGGTGACGAAGCTGGCGTCCACAGGCGGCTTTCTTAAGGCTGGGAATACAACGCTGTTAAGCGGTGTTGAAGACGATCAGGTAGATGAGGTGATCAAGGTCATCGAGGATAACTGCAGAACCAGAGAGATAACGACCTCACTTCTTACTGTTTCCATGCCAGGCGATACCTATATCCCCTACCCTCTGGAAGTCAAGGTGGGAGGAGCTACCGTGTTTGTGCTTGATGTAGAGAAGCATGTAAGGATATAGGGGGTCATTCGTATGAAGCTGATTGTAGCCATCATAGATGATGAGTTTTCAGGCAAGGTGGTCAAGGCACTGATGGCTGAAAAAATACGAACCACTAAGCTTTCTTCCACAGGAGGCTTTCTAAGCTCCGGGAATACCACTCTTCTTATAGGCGTTGAAGACGACAGGGTAGATGAGATCACAGAACTGATAAACAGGCAGTGCAAAAGCAAGAGGATAAAAAACGGCTCAGATGAGGTCACAGTGGGAGTTAACCTGTTTGTAATGCCGGTTTCGGGATACGAAAGGATCTAGCCTATGGATTACACTAATATAACGGGTCATAAAATTGCAGTAGAGGGATTGAAGAGAGCTGTCAGGAACGGCAATATCAGCCACTTCTATATACTCGAGGGCGAGGAAGGCCTTGGGAAAATGACTATCGGAAGGGTTTTTGCTAAAACCCTTCTTTGCTTGCAAAGAGGAGAGGAGCCATGTGGGTCCTGCAGCAGCTGCCGCAGATTTGAAACAGGCTCTCACCCGGACTACCTGGAGATCAGACCTGATAAGGGCATGATAAGAAAGGGAGAGGTTGAGGGTATAATCCACGCAATGACTATGTCTCCCTTCGAGTCGGAGAGAAAGGTCATATTGATGGATGAGGCTCATCTTATGAATAAGGAAGCCCAGAACGCACTCCTTAAGACCCTTGAGGAGCCTCCTGTCTATGCTCATCTTATTCTTGTGACCTCGAGTCCGAAGGATCTTTTGCCTACCATAAGGTCCAGAGGCCAGAACATAAGGTTTTATCCTTTAGACAGAGCTGCAGTTAAAAAGATCCTGCTGGATGAGTATGGAGCAGACCAGTACAATGCAGACTTTCTTGCCGACTACTCCAAGGGATCAGTGGGAAGGGCCATAAGACTGCTCCAGGACGAGGAGTTTTTCAGCGACAGGGAGTGGGCCATATCTCTTATTGAATCTCTCTTGAAGGGAGAGAAGCAGAGGATATTCAGTTCCTCTGAGGAGTTCGCAGAAAGGAAGGACCGGATACTCCAGATCCTTGACATTTTTTTACTGTGGTTCAGGGACCTGCTCTTATACAAGGCCTCCGCTGACAGCAGCCTTATAGTCAACAGGGACAGGGTCAAATTGATATCAGAACAATCCACTCTGGATTTTGAAAGAATTAATGGTATAATAGAGAAGATACAGGATACCATTTACAATGTTCAGATGAATGTGAATTATCAATTGTCCATAGAGACAATGCTGCTTAAAATACAGGAGGAGTTTTAATGGTTCGAGTAGTTGGAGTAAGATTCAAAAAGGCGGGGAAGATATATTATTTCGATCCCGATGTCATAGAGGTTGCACATAATGATTTTGTAATTGTCGAGACTGCAAGGGGAATCGAGTTCGGTCACGTGGTAATAGGACCGAGAGATGTTCCCGAGGAGGAAATAGTCCTCCCGCTTAAGAAGGTTTTAAGGCTTGCCACCGACGAGGATTTTGAGGTACATAGAAGCAACAAGGCAAAGGTGAAGGAAGCTATCGAGGCCTGTCAGAAGAAGGTCGAGGAACATGGTCTTGATATGAAGCTTGTGGATGTGGAGTATACCTTCGACAACAACAAGGTTATATTCTACTTTACAGCAGACGGCAGGATCGATTTCAGGGAGCTGGTAAAGGACCTTGCTGCCATATTCAAGACGAGGATCGAGCTTAGGCAGATCGGAGTGAGAGACGAAGCAAAAATGGTAGGGGGAGTCGGCCCCTGCGGACAAGTTGTGTGCTGCGCCAAGTTCCTTGGAGAATTCGCACCTGTATCAATAAAAATGGCCAAGGAGCAAAGCCTGTCATTGAATCCCACCAAAATATCAGGTCTTTGCGGGAGGCTTATGTGCTGTCTGAAATATGAGCAGGATACCTATGAGGAGCTTCTTAAGACAATGCCTTCAGTTGGTGCCATTGTCATGACGCCTCAGGGCAAAGGGGTAATAATTGACACATATACCCTTCTTCAGAGAGTAAAAGCCAAGGTAAGGCTTAAGGATGGTACCGAGGATATATTCCAGTTCCAGGCGGATGAGATAAAGGCAACAGGGAAGTTTGACCCCGCGTATCAGAGATACGGCGACAAGCACGACGACGAGCTTCTGGAGGATTTCAGGAGTCTTGAATAGAGACTATTTTTCTATTTGAATTTATGAAAAATCGTGTTAGAATATAGTCAGGCAGAGTTTTCTTTAGGAGGTGAAAAGAATGGCATATCATATTACTGATGATTGTATCGCTTGCGGAGCATGTCAACCAGAATGCCCAACTGAAGCAATATCAGCTGGCGATATTTACGTGATCGATCCAGATAAATGCATTGACTGTGGCGCATGTGCTAGTGTTTGTCCAGTGGACGCACCTCAGCCAGAGTAGTACTTATTTGAGACAATGTTAAAAAGACCCGATTCAGGGTCTTTTTTCATACGTATATTTCGGAGGAATGATACAGATGGAAAGACTGGATAAGGTCCCGGGGACACCTTATGAAATAATACAGGATAAAAAGCTGTTTTCCTATGGCGTAGACGCTATACTGCTATCCTATTTTGCTAAACCCAAGAGAATTGTTATGGACCTTGGAACTGGAACCGGAGTTATTCCCTTAAGACTTGCAGATCACCCAAAAATCAAAAAGATATATGGGGTAGAGATCCAGACAAATGTGGCAGAAATGGCTGAAAAAAGTGTATACTTAAATAAACTGGAGAATAAGATCCAGATATTGAACGAGGATATCAAGGAGCTTCCGGGTAAGTTCCCGAAGGCATCGATCGACACCATCATAACAAATCCTCCGTATATGAAACCCGGTGCTGCAATTGTAAATCCGGAGGAGAACCATGCAATTTCAAGACATGAGCTGGCCTGTACCTTAGAGGATATAATGAGAGTTTCCAGCTGGCTTTTAAGTCCACTGGGGAAGCTATACATGGTACACCGTCCAAACAGGCTTGTCGATGTGCTATACATAATGAGAACCCACGGGATCGAACCAAAGCTGATGACCTGGGTTTACCCAAAGCCTGGAAAGCCCGCCAACCTGTTTCTTATTGAGGGAGTAAAGGGAGGCAGGATGGATTTCAAGTATGGGGATCCCATTACTGTATACGGAGAAGATGGAAAATACACTGACCAAATCTATAATATATACGGAAGAAGGTGATCGATATGGAACAGGGAATACTATATGTTTGTCCGACCCCTATCGGGAACCTTGACGATATTACGTTCAGAGTACTCGATATTTTAAGGTCTGTGGATATTATTGCCGCTGAGGATACCAGACATACACTGAAGCTGTTAAATCATTTTGATATCAAGAAGCAGATGACAAGCTACCATGAGCACAATATCCGTGAAAAGGGTCCCATGATAGTGGATATGCTTCAAAGCGGGAAGTCTGTTGCGCTGGTTTCCGATGCAGGGATGCCTGGGATATCTGATCCGGGAGAGGACATCATAAAGCTATGCATAGAGGCGGAGATCCAGGTCATGGGACTTCCAGGACCCTCGGCGGCCCTACTGGCTCTTGTTATATCAGGGCTTTCAACGGATAAATTTGCATTTGAAGGCTTTCTTCCTTCAAAATCAACAGACAGGAAAAAGGCTCTTGAAGGGCTTAAAGGGGAGGAAAGAACAATAATATTCTATGAAAGTCCCCACAGACTTGCTGACAGCCTAAAAGATATGTCAGCCGTCCTTGGAAACAGAAGGGCTTCTCTTTCAAGGGAGCTTACCAAGAAGTTCGAGGAAACCATAAGAGGTACGCTGGATGAGCTTTTGACTGTGGCAAATGAGAGACAGCTTAAGGGCGAAATGGTGATCGTAGTCCAGGGTGCTGAAAAATCTGAGCAGGAGGAGTTCGACATAGCAGCTATGCTGCTCCAGCTGCTTGAGGAAGGCTATTCGAGGAAGGATGCCATAAGGCTTGTGTGCGAGAAGACCGGAGCTCCAAAAAACCAGGTATATTCGGAAAGTCTGAGGCTAAAAAAATAATAAAGCACTCAGGATATCCTAAGTGCTTTACTATGAGTGCTTTACTATGCGGTTATTTTTTTGTCAGCTCCTTAATACAGCCCGGGCATACGTTCTTACCCTTGAAATCCTTGATCCCCTTAGCTTCGCCGCAGAAAATGCATGATGGAGAGAATTTTCTAAGGATGACCTTATCCTCGTCAACAAAGATCTCCAATGGATCCTTGACCTGGATATCCAGAGTCCTTCTAAGCTCTATGGGTATAACCACTCTACCCAGTTCGTCGACCTTCCTCACAATACCTGTGGATTTCATCAAAGCCACCTCCCAATTAGGTTTGGTAAAAACCATGGAATTATGCTACCATAGATGTCAAAAAAAGTCAATATACTGTCAAGCGATAGCTTACTAAAGCGAGGGCTGAAAATGGATTCTATAAACAAGGAATTAAGCAATTTACTTGAAAAAGTCAATAGTGAAATCCAAAAAAAACAAAAATCAGTCATGGATGGTGACAAAATCAAACTGAAAAGCTTCATGGACTCTGAGATCGGAAAGATCAAAAGGATCGAAAAGCTAAACAGTCTGGAGCTTCATGATATCCACTCCAAGGGAGGTATATCGGGAGTTGACGGATCAGTCAACAGAGCCGGAGGCAGCTATCCACATTTCATAGAGCTTTATCAGGGACTGGCAAAGTCCACTGTATTTAGAGACAACCCCATTTTCACATCCGGAGTGTATACCCCTATACTCAGCGAGGAGAAGGAAGACCTTCTGACAGGTGAAACAGAGGTGCGGGAGGAGCAAAGAAACATCCGTCTGGCAACTATCGAGGTGGAAGCAGCCATAAGGAGTGTAATGGAGCATAAGCCCTATGCACTTATGATGGACGGAGGGCTTATACGCTACAATATCTATGCAGGCGACGCATGGTCAAGGCTTGTGGAGCTTTGTGAAGCCACTGGCACCATACTTATGGGAGTCATTAAGGATATAAAGACATCAGCAGTAGGTGAAAGGATAAAGGAGCTGGATGGCAGGATAGAGGGTGTTCTCTATGACAGGGAGCTTCTTTTCGGACTCCTTGAATACGGGGAGTTCATCCATATAAATGAGGATATAAACAGAAAGGAACCAAAGGGCTACAGCTCGGGATTTTTAAGGAGCTCGCTGTATCCAATGGTCATAGGTATAGACATAATCGAAAGTCAGTCTGAAAAGCTTGAGGAAATGGCAAGGCTTGTATTGACTCTCACCCCTGAGAACAGCAGAGGAGTGCCCTTGTGGCTCGACATTGTAGATAAGGAGGTCAAGATCTCCGACGATATGATGAAGACCCTTATGGAGCGCTACCTGGACAGGGGGATATATGAGAGGTACTTCGTGTCGGAAAGGGATAAGAGGAGTTAAAGATAGTGAATAGTTATTAGTAGGTAGTAGGCAGCTGTTAGCAAAAACGCTAAAAATTGGGGACTAGGGGTCAGGGGTAAGGTTTATGTCATTCCGACCACCACTTACCTGTCATTCCGACCACCACTTACCTGTCATTCCGACCGAAGTGGAGGAATCTCATCTTTTAAGGAGAGAATTCGTGTACTGGGTATACATTCTAACTAATAAATTCAACAATGTCCTTTACATAGGCGTTACAAATGACTTGCAAAGAAGAGTCTTTGAACATAAGAATAAGCTCGTTGAAGGGTTTACTCAAAAATATAACGTCGATAAGCTCGTTTATTATGAATCCACAGAAGATGTAGAATCAGCGATACTTAGAGAAAAGCAGCTGAAGAACTGGAGAAAGGAAAAAAAGCTAGTGCTGATTGAGCGTATGAATCCAAAGTGGTTGGATTTGTCGAAGGATATTTATTGAGATCCCTCGACTACGCTCGGGATGACAATTCTTAAGTCATTCCGACCGAAGTGGAGGAATCTCAGTTTTAGATCTTTACAATAGTTCATCATCCATTCTTCATTCGAATCTAATTGTCAATCGTAAATTGTCAATTATCCAATTGAATTACGGGGAGGTCCAAACATTGAAAGTCGTAGGAATAACTACTCAGCAGGAATTTTATATTGGCTCAAAGGATCGAAACTTCAGGATCAACGAGTTTCTAATAATCCAGGACTCATTCCAGGGAGACCTTATGGGAGAGGTCGTAGAAGCCAGAACCTTCA
>DAIPJA010000090.1:0-8296 GCA_036770525.1 Gudongella sp.
AACTCGTTGTATATGAAGGAAAAGTCTATTAAATCATTTATTTTTCTCAAAAGATTGTCTTTTGGAACAATCAAATCATAAATGCCGCTGTATGGACTTAAAATCATAGTTTGCTGTTGCTGAATCATAGTATCACCCACTTGATTTGATACCATAATTATATCACAAACGTGCTTGGAATACTTGTAAAATCAACACTTCAAGCCCTTATACACAAAAGCAAGTCATAGGAAATTTGTTTTCCCATGACTTGTATTCTTTCATCTTATGAACTTTTTCAGTGGCCTCCGTAACTGGACTGCATTTTTTTATCTCAAATCAATCATAAAAGCCTTCATCACAGGGCAAGAGACCCTTCTCGGATATTATCATCTCAACCGGCAGATCAAAGCTTTCTCTTGGGACCTGGTCGAGGATCTGCAGACTGAAGCCTATAGCTATTCTTTTCGCATCCCCCTTTAATCTGGGAAGAAATCTGTCATAAAATCCGCCGCCATAACCAACTCTGTAGCCATGGTGATCAAATGCAACCCCCGGCACTAGAACCACATCTATTTCGTCAGGCTCTATCGGCCTTATAAACTCCTCCTTAGGTGTCAGGATGTTAAAATACCCGGGCTCCAGCTCATCCATAGTGGTTATGACAGAAGGTATAAGCTCCTTTGTTTCATGGACTGCTATGGGGACTGCAACTCTCTTACCATCCTTAAGGGCTCTGTTTATGATCAAAGATGTGTCCATCTCGCTGCCAAAGTTCACGAAACACATTATTGTTCTGGCTTTCTTGTAGTATGTCGTTGAAGCGACAAGCTCCATTATCCTGGTGCTGTATGCCTCATGCAATTCAGGGCTTAGCTTTGCTCTTTCCTTAAGTACAGATCTTCTGACTTCTTTTTTATTCATATTAATCACCTCAAGTGGTTTATTTATGACCCGTTTTCATATATAATAATATATTATTGGTGAAATGCAAAGAAAAAATTGAAATGTACCTATTTGTGGAAACTGAGGTGAAAACTTGATCAAGTTTGTCAATATATCAAAGGAATATAAGAATGGTGTAACAGCACTTTATGATATAAATGTTGAGATCAATAAGGGAGAGTTTGTGTTTTTGGTAGGCTCCAGCGGTGCAGGCAAATCCACTCTGATTAAGATACTTTTAAAGGAAGAGGGGATATCAAGGGGCAGGCTATATCTGAACGGCATGGATATTACAAGGGTCCCAAACCGAAGAATACCCTATATAAGAAGGCAGGTAGGCGTAGTATTCCAGGACTTCAGATTGCTCCCCAACAAGACTGTATACGAAAACGTTGCATTCGCAATGGAGATCGTAGGCGCAAGACCCAGAGACATAAGAAGAAGAGTACCCCTTATCCTTAGTATGGTCGATTTAAGCAAAAAGGCAAACAGCTTCCCTGACCAGCTTTCAGGTGGAGAGCAGCAGAGGGTATCAATTGCGAGGGCGATAATCAACAACCCACCGGTCCTTATAGCTGATGAGCCTACAGGAAACCTTGACCCCGAGACTGCGTGGGAGATAATGAAGGTACTGACAGATATAAACAACAGGGGGACTACCGTTGTTATGGCTACTCACGCCAGGGACATCGTAAACCTTATGAAGAAGAGAGTAGTGGCTCTTGAGGATGGAAGACTCATAAGAGATGAACAGAAGGGTGGTTATAGCGTTGAAATTCCGACTATTTAAGAACATCATAAAGCAGGGATTTCAGAGCATGTGGCGTAACCGGGGTATGGGCCTTGCCTCTGTGACCAGTATTTCTGCCGTCCTTATGATACTTGGCGTTGTTTTGATACTAATACTAAGTATTAATAACGTAGTGCTGGATACCAAGCTAAAATTTGATGAAATAGAGGTTTTCCTGGAGGATGACCTTGGATCTGGGGCTCTGGACGCCATCGAGGCTGAGGTCAAGGATTACCCTGGAGTACTTTCAATCATGTTCAGGTCAAAGGAACAGGCTTTGGAAATCATGAAGGAGGAATGGGCTGAAGAAGCATACCTTCTTGAGGGCTTGGAAGAAAATCCATTACCTGATTCATATATTATCAAAGTAAATGATATAGAGTTAGCTGAAAATTTAGTAAATGCAGTCAAAACACTTGACGGCGTTGAAGAAGTAAAATATTATAAAGATGTAATAGATAAACTGCTTGTTTTTGCCGGATACATCCGCATTGGCGGGATCGTCATCATCGGCATATTGGTATTCGTATCGGTTTTCATAATATCCAATACCATAAAGATAACCGTAGCCTCCAGACGAAGAGAAATAAATATAATGAAGTATGTAGGCGCAACAAACGACTACATCAGAGGTCCCTTTATCATTGAAGGAGTGCTTTTCGGACTCCTTGGGGCATTGCTGTCGATTGCTGTGGTTTACTTTGGTTATGAATACCTCTATGAATACATGAATGAGAAGCTGTACAATTTATTCACCTTCTATCTGGTGGATCCCAAAATGATATTTGCTGATATTGCGATTATATTTGGCACGATAGGCTCAGGGATCGGGGCTCTTGGAAGTCTCCTGTCTCTAAAACGCTATTTGAACGTTTAGGAGGGTTGTGCGTGAACAGGAAAAGACTACTTACACTCGTAATAGCACTTGCATTAGTGTTTACTTCAGTCATGCAGGCCAGTGGTGAAACCGTAGAGGAGCTGAAGAAGAAACAAGAGAAGATCCAGCAGGAAATCGAAGAGACAAAAAAAGAAATTGAAGCAATGCAAAAGGAAACCAAAAATCTTGATAATCAGATAAAGGAGCTTGACCTAAGGGTGTCAAATGCAGCATCTGAGCTGACAAGTGTTGAAAATGAGCTTCAGATACTTAACTCAGAGATAGAAAACACAATGGAAAGCCTTAAGGAAGCAGAGATTAATATCGAGGAACGCACAGAAACCTTCAATCAAAGACTGAGAGTAATGTATAAGAATGGAAATGCAGGGTATCTTGAGGTCCTGCTGTCATCAGCCAACATAAAGGATTTCCTCTCCAGACAGGAGATGATACAGTCCATTGCTGATTATGACAAAGAGCTTATAAAATATATGAAGGAACAGAGAGATATAATTGAGGAGAAGAAGGTTGAGCTGGAGGCACAGAGAGCATCTGTGGAGACAACCAAGGCTAAGCTCGAGGATAGAAAAAGAAGCCTCGAGAGAGCCAGCAGGGACAAAGAGCTACTAATGGCAGATATTGCTCTCGATATCAAGGCATTCGAAAAAGAATACGATAAACTCAATGACTTTGCCAAGGAAATCGAATCCCAGATAGTAAAGCTTCAAAAGAATACCGGACCTTATTCAGGGGGCAAAATGGCGTGGCCTGTACCCGGACATTCAAGAATAAGCTCACCATATGGATATAGGATCCATCCGATATTTAAGGTCAAAAAGCTTCATACCGGTATAGATATCCCCGCTCCGACAGGTACAGCCATAACTGCGGCAGCTGCTGGAACAGTAATCTACAGCGATTGGCTTGGAGGCTATGGCAAGGTCATAATGCTTGACCATGGTGGTGGGATCGTAACACTTTATGCACATAATTCTGCGTTAGTTGTTTCCGAAGGTCAGAGCGTAAAAAGAGGAGATACAGTGTCGAAGGCTGGAAGCACAGGAAACTCTACTGGACCGCACCTTCACTTTGAGGTACGTAAGGATGGAGCTTACGTAGATCCATTGCCCTGGTTGAACGGAAGCATATAATTTAGACCTTGGAATTATATTTAAAATGATCAAGAGGAGAGTGATCTCCTCTTTTTTGATGATTGCAGCAGAAATAAATGTTATAATAACGTGGAGACCGAAAATTGCTTAGAGCCGGGGTGTAAAAATGACCAAGAGAAAAATGATAGTTATATTCTTGATATTGCTGATAGTCACAAATGCAATTGCTTTTGGGTTGGGAAGCTTCACAACCCTTCAGCTGGGAAACAGGATAGTGGTATCAAAGACTGATTATGAGGTATTAAAAAAGCTTCAGCAGGATAATGAAAAACTGGTAACAGTTAGGAAGGCCATTGACGAGCTTTATCTGAGAGAAGTTGACGATGAAGCGCTGCGGGAGGGTCAGATCAGGGGAATGGTAGCAGCTTTAGATGATCCTTATTCAGTATACATGTCAAAAAGCGAGTATGAAGAATTCAACATGGAGACGGAGGGAGAATACGGAGGAATAGGTATAATTGTGACACCCGGTGACGACAACCTGATAACAGTTGTTTCTCCCATTGAAGATACACCAGGTGAGCGAGCGGGGATAAAAACCGGAGACAAGATCATCAGGGTAGAGGGCATTGATTATTTTGCTGAGACAATGGATGAGGCAGTCAGCAGGATGAGGGGTGAACCTGACACTGATGTAACCATAACGATCCTGAGAATCAAAGATGGAGAGAGCGAAACTTTTGATGTGACAGTAACAAGAGAGATAATTAAGCTTGTAAGCGTAAAATCTGAGCTTCTGGAAGGCGACATCGGATATATCAGACTGACCTCTTTCGATGTTCCAACCGCAAGTGATTTTCTAAATCATCTTAGCAGATTAAAAATGCAGGGGATAAAAGGCATTATTATTGATGTCAGAAACAACCCTGGAGGACTTATGAACGTCAGCACAGATATAGCAGATGAGCTCTTGGGGGAAGCAACAATTGTTTACACAGAGGATAAGAGCGGGAGGAAAGACTTCATTTATTCAGATGAAAAGCTAACGGACCTGCCTTTAGTAGTAATGGTCAATGAAGGAAGTGCAAGTGCTTCCGAGATACTTGCTGGAGCGATCCAGGATAACGACAGAGGTATATTGATTGGAACTACAACCTTTGGAAAGGGTGTGGTTCAAAGACTTAGAGATCTGCCGGATGGGTCGGGCATAAAGCTGACAGTCTCTGAATATTTCACACCTGCCGATAAAAACATACACGGTATTGGGATTGAACCTGATATTATTGTGGAACTGAGCGAGGAAGCAGAAGGGATCGGAATGGATTACCTTGAACAGGACAATCAGCTTCAAAGAGCTATTGAAGAATTGAAGAAAATCATGCAAGAATAAAAGCACCCGCTTGGGTGCTTTTCATTTTAGGTTTTCCAACTTGATGGCATAGATGATCTCAGACATTTCCGATTTGAAGGGAATGACCAGATCAACCAGGAGAACTCCCGAATCCATATTTAAATAAACCTTTTCACTTTGCGATCTACCCAAGGTAACCTCAGAACCATCTTTGATATCAAAAACGGAAAGACTGAAGTCATTTCCTCCATTGACCCTCTCGACTAACAACAGCTTATCGTCACCAACATAGCTGATAGCAGCAAAGTTTCGCTGGATACGATAAGACTCTTCATTTTTCTTGACGTCATATATGATCAATGCGTTGGAGTTGTCTTTTTGGTCGTGCTCCAGATATCCTATCCTGTCTTCATCAAGGGATATCAAGTTCCACCCCACTCCAATCAATTGGAAGGATCCACCTCCATAAGAGATATGAAGCCTTCTATTGGTGTTTTCACCATCTCTCTCAGCAACTGCAAAAGTGTCTTTGCATATGGTTAGATTGATGATTGGCAGCTCAAAGGTAAATGATGCATCCAGATCATTATTGGAGATGTCATACTTCATGATTCTTGTCCTACCGGAAACAGGTGTCTCTGATATGAAGAGCATATCACCCTCTCCCCAAACTGCCTTATTGGGGGTAAAATCTCCAGGCAAGGAAACCTTTATGACCTTCATGTCCTCAAGCTGTATTATATAAAGCATTGAGTGAGTTCCATCATTCTCAATAAAAGCTATGCTGTCTCCATTATGGTTGAATTCTGCCAACTCGATCCGGTGATTAGTACCATATAGGAAATTCTTTTTTTCTTCGGTAGTATCATAAAGCCAGAGACTGCCGGAAAAACTGTCGCTATTACCACTAAGGTCATTTATGTAGATCATGCCATGATCCTGATCGAAGCTGAGAACCTTACCCTCGTCCACAAGCGATGATATGAGGCTTTTACTTGACATGACCAGCTGGCCTGATCCTGAATCAACTACTGCTTTAAGATTTATCAACGGCACTTCTTTGCTGTCTCTATCGAATATATTCTCATACACGACTTCCCAAAGCAGCTTCTCCCCATCCTCGACAAGTCTGACCTGTGGGCTGGTTGAGCTGCTAATTTTCATATCAGCCTTTAGCTTGTTGAGTACGTCTACTATTCCATAATTCACCTTGATGGGCGTGTAGTTCTTGTTTACTATGGAGAAAGCAGCACCTGCGGCTCTTGACATATCGACATCTGTGAGGAGGACAGTTATTTGGGGTATAACCAATTCAGAGTTAGGATTATCCTGGTTAACCAATGAAACAGATATTTTTCCTCCATCCATGGTTATTTCCTCAACCTGGACGCCTGCACTCTTTAATAAGCCAGGATATACCAGCAGTCTGGTTTCGTTGTTTTTTTGAATAAGCTCGACCTTTGGTTCAGTATTTTGGTATCCCTTAGTAAGAACTACCTGTTCTATCTCATAATCAAGGGATAATGGTTCCTGATCCTCAGGCGATTGATCAACTGCATTATTGGTACTGGAGCAGCCGGTAACGAGGATGGCTAAAGCCAAAATAAGTATTGTAAGTAAATTGCGCTTCATCGCAGTTATCGCCTCCTCCAATAATTTTACCTTAAGCTGAGGGTTTCCACAAGTTCATAATTTCTGTGGATTTTTGAAATTGATTGGTATACTATAGTAATAGAACATGTGTTCAAGGAGAGAGGGAGACAATATGAATCATTTTAAGATAGAAGCGGCCTATAAACCGACCGGGGATCAGCCAGAGGCAGTCAATGCTTTGGTAGAGGGTTTGGAAAAGGGACTGAGAGACCAGGTACTTATGGGAGTTACTGGATCAGGAAAGACCTTTACAATGGCAAACATCATAGAGCGCATACAGCGACCTACCCTTGTGATTGCTCACAACAAAACCCTGGCATACCAGTTGGCAAGTGAATTCAGAGAGTACTTTCCAAACAGTTCAGTTGAATATTTCGTTAGCTATTATGACTACTATCAGCCTGAAGCCTATGTCCCTCAGACAGACACATACATCGAAAAAGATTCATCCATAAACGATGAGATAGACAAGCTTAGGCACTCAGCCACCATGGCGTTGTTTGAAAGACGGGATGTTATTATTGTTGCCTCAGTATCCTGTATCTACGGCTTGGGAGATCCAATCGATTATGAAAATCTTGTAGTTTCTCTAAGACCCGGTATGCAGCGAGATAGAGACGAGGTCATGAGAAGGCTTGTAGATATTCAGTATATGAGAAACGACATAAACTTTGTACGAGGTACCTTCAGGGTAAGGGGAGATACCTTGGAAATATTTCCGGCTTCCTCGGCTGAAAACACGATCAGGGTGGAGTTCTTCGGTGACGAGGTCGAAAGGATATCCGAGGTAAACTATCTTACAGGCGAAGTCCTTGGTTATAGGACTCATGTCTCCATATTTCCAGCTTCTCACTTTGCCACAACTGATGAGAAGGTTCAAAGAGCCTTGATTTCCATTGAAAAAGAGCTGGAAGAAAGACTAAGAGATCTGAGAGACAGAGACAAGCTTGTTGAAGCGCAAAGACTGGAACAGAGAACCAGGTATGACCTGGAGATGCTACGAGAGATGGGATTTTGCTCAGGGATCGAAAACTACTCAAGACACCTTAGTGACCGTCAGGCAGGAAGCAGACCGTATACACTAATAGACTATTTCCCGGAGGATTATCTTGTCATAATAGACGAGTCTCACGTCACAATACCTCAGATAAGGGGAATGTATGAAGGAGACAAGTCGAGAAAAACAACTCTTGTGGAGTATGGTTTCAGACTGCCATCAGCTCTTGACAACAGGCCACTAAAATTCGACGAGTTTGAAAAACTGGTAAAACAAATAGTATATGTGTCAGCTACTCCTGGTCCTTACGAGCTTGAAAGGGCTCAGAATATGGTCGAACAGATAATACGTCCAACAGGTCTCCTGGATCCAGTCGTTGAGGTAAGGCCGACAGCCCACCAGATCGACGATCTGCTAAATGAGATCAGAACGGTTGTGGCCAGAGAAGAAAGGGTTCTCGTTACAACGCTGACAAAGCGGATGGCTGAGGATCTGACTGATTATCTGAAGGAGGTTGGGGTAAAGGTCACCTACCTTCATTCAGATATCGACACCATTGAGAGAATGGAGATCATAAGAGATCTGAGGCTTG
>DAIPJA010000279.1:0-1643 GCA_036770525.1 Gudongella sp.
GAATTGGCGAGAGGAGAATTTGAAGCAATAGATCAAAAGACCATAATTTACTTCAGGGATGTTTATGACCACGTTATCCAAATGATAGATATAGTTGAAACTTATAGGGATATATGCTCAGGAATGCTTGATACCTACCTTTCCAGCATAGGCTACAAAACCAATGAGGTAATGAAGATCCTTACAGTTTTCTCAACCATATTTATTCCGCTGACCTTCCTTGCAGGAGTATATGGCATGAACTTCAAGTATTTCCCGGAGATAGATTGGAGGTTCGGTTACTTCGGATTCTGGGGAGTATCAACGCTGATCACCATATTTATGTTAAGATTCTTGCGTAATAAAGGCTGGCTTTAAGCCCTCGCAACCAAATAAGCACCGAATAGAACCCCTGCACCGCCTATCAACTGCCAAACCGTCAAGAATTGCTGAAGCATAATAGCTGACAATACTACTGTATAAACTGCCTCCGTCAAACTAATGATGGAGGTTTTTGTAGGTCCAATATACTCCATTCCTTTAAAAAATGTGATCATGGCGATTACTGAGCAGACAAGAGCTATTCCAATAATCCATATCCAGGTGAATGGTTCGAAGTCCAGGCTGTATCCACCGGAGAGTGATCCGATTATAAAGGTGCCAAATGCTGAGAATAGTACTATATAAGCGCTTGCAGTGACAGCAGGAACTCTCTTTATTAGCTTGTTGCTGGCAACAATATATAGGGAATACACCAAGGAAGCCAAAAGTGCAAATCCAACTCCACGAATATCAACTGATCCCATGGAGGTGCCCATCACCAGCACAAGACCAAGTGAAGCTATGACAATCGATGCTGCCAATCTGAGTGAAGGCTTTTCCTTATCGACAAAATATGTAATTATGCTTACGAGAACCGGATATGTGTAAAGAAACATACTGGCTATAGCAGGAGTTATATACTTGAGTGCCATGAAGAAAAATCTGCTTTGGAGCGTGTATCCAAAAACCCCTAATAAAAAGAACTTAAAGAGAGTGATCCTGTCAAGCTTTATGTTATATCCCTTTAGCTTGAGATAACTGAAGAATATTACTGTAGCAAGGATAAACCTGATCAAAAGCAATGTATTTGTGTCCGCTCCTCCTTCATATGCGTATACTATAAAAATTGGCAGAAAGCTGAATGCAAATGCCGAGGCGAGTACCAGAAGGACCCCCTTCAAATAATTGTTCATTCCTTAAGACCTCCCAAATGTTATGAATCAATTATACAATGGAAGGATTTGTAATACAACTCATTTAGAGACGTTGAATTTCAGGATGTACAGGTTGAAAATTGCCCTAGAAAGTAGTTGAACAAATCTGAACAAGGTGTTATTATAATAATAGGTACACTACCAATACAAAACAAAAGTGTACCGATACAATTAGAGAGGTGTTACTTATGAAAAAACCAAAAACACTTGTTACCTACGCCGTCTTAATGGCTCTTACAGTAGTTATGACTATGGTAGTTCAAATACCAACACCAACAAGCTATGGCTATCTGAACCTGGGGGATATGGTAATATTTGTTGCAGCATTCATGCTGGGAAAGAAAGCAGGTTTTCTTGTTGGAGGTATTGTATCTGCAATGGCTGACATTCTCCTTGGATGGGGGGCAT
>DAIPJA010000091.1:0-8015 GCA_036770525.1 Gudongella sp.
CGTGGACTTCCTTAGCACCTGCATTTTTAAGCATCTCGACAGTCCTCTTCATAGTGGTACCTCTTACTATGGAGTCGTCGACCAGCACAAGTCTTTTTCCTCTTATATTCTCCTTAAGTGGATTTAGCTTGATCCTTACGCCCTGCTCTCTTATCTCCTGGGTAGGTTCGATAAAGGTCCTGCCTACATATCTGTTCTTGATCATGCCCTCTGCATAGGGTATGCCTGATGCCTCAGCGTATCCTATGGCAGCCACTATACCAGAGTCAGGTGCTCCGATGACGATATCTGCCTCGGTTTCCGGGAACTCCCTATAAAGGCGTTTGCCAACCTCAAACCTCGCCATATATACGCTCTTTTCATCCATTATACTGTCTGGTCTTGCAAGATAGACAAGCTCGAATATACAAAGACTTCTCTTGGCCGACTCCTTATAGATACTTTTAAGTCCATCCTTGTCGATCACGATGATCTCACCCGGCTCCACATCTCTTACAAAATCTGCACCTACAGCATCAAATGCACAAGATTCAGATGCTATCATATAGTCTCCGTCAAGCTTGCCTATGGATAGGGGCTTTATTCCGTGAGGGTCCCTTGCAGCAACCATCCTCTCGCTGGTCATCGCGACGATCGCGTAGGATCCCCTGACCTCCTTCAGCGACTTAATCATAGCTTCGCTCAAATCGTCCTTGTGATATTTCGCGATCAAAGCAGCTATTACCTCTGTATCAAGGTCAGTCTGGAATATGGAGCCTGAGTCCTCCATTTCGTCCCTCAGACTTCTGAAGTTTACGATACTGCCATCCATGGCGATGGCTAGAGCTCCTCTTCTGTAGCCCACTACCAAAGGCTGGGCATTGACCTTGTTCTTCGCCTCAAACTGGGCTGCATACCTTACGTGTCCTATAGCGATATTTCCTCTGAATCTTTCAAGAGACTCCTTGGATACGACCTCATGTATAAGACCAAGGTCCTTGATGTAGTCGATGAAGCCATTGTTGTTGACCGCCATACCTGTGCTGACCTGTCCTCTGTGCTGCAATGCATACAGTCCGTAGTATATCACCGGCGATACATGGTTCTTTTCGGCACTGAATATTCCAACTATACCACTCAACGGTATTCCTCCCTATTTTTGGTTTAATTCCTCATCAGCTTTAATTGTTTCCTCAGCCATCCTTACCTTATAAGCCTTGAACTTCTCTCTCAGCTCGGGATACTTGACAGAAAGGATCTGAACTGCCAAAAGACCTGCATTCTCTCCTCCATCGATTGCAACTGTTGCCACAGGTACTCCCTTGGGCATCTGAACCACTGACAGCAGAGAATCAAGTCCGTCCATGGTTGAAGACTTTGCAGGCACCCCTATTACAGGTAGCGGGGATATTCCCGCCAACACTCCAGCCAGATGTGCTGCCTTGCCTGCGATCGCCACTATTACCTCTGTGCCTTTATCTTCAGCATTTTCGGCAAACTCCTTAGCCACGTACGGTGTTCTGTGAGCAGATATGACTCTCAGCTCATTTTCCACACCAAATTCCTCAAGAATCTTTATTACCTTATCGCCTACAGGCTTGTCTGATGCGCTTCCCATTACTACGCTTACTTTCATCCCACATCCTCCTATTCGAAGTATCTGACTCCGGAGACGAAAATTCTCTCCTGGCCTCTTATTTGAACATTCTTATATATGTCTGCTCCCATTCGGTCTATAGATGACACTGTTCCCAGCACTCTTCCGTCAGGGCTTGTCATAGACTCGATTGCCAATTGTGCTCCCACAGGATTGAACTCCCCATCTCCTGTAGGTCTTTCCCCCATCACAAATTGTGTTGCTACCTGACCTTTGCCTATCATAGCCTGCCCATTCCTCCCAAGAAGGACTCTTCCTTCTTTGGTAGCTACAGGTGCAGTGTATATCTCTCCCACAGCCATCTCATTGAACCATGGTGACAGATTGCTTACAACCTTTATATCTGCCAATTTCGAAACAAACTCACCCATCCTGTTATAGGAGACCACAGTTGAGCCTTCATTTCTTTCAGATATTTTACCTTCCTCTATGAGGCCCAGCTTCATAAGACTGTTGAAGCCTGTTCCTACTCCCAGTATCAGTCCGTCCTTAACGGTTAGATGTCTCTCAATAGCCTCCTGGAGTCTTTTGTTTCTGAAAAGTATATCTATCAGCTTTCCAGCTGCCTCAGGCTCATTCCCTAACAGGAAGCCATGGGCAAGTCCCAGTATCTGACAATTATCTATTCTTTCAGCTAAAATCCCGATCGATTCCTCTATATGTTTTCTGTCAAGGCTTTTGAATACCAATGTTTCCACATCTGCCCCGGCATTTTTGAATGCGGATTCCATGTCGTATTCTCCGTGAGTGCCTGTAAATATTGGGATCAATACCTTTGGTCTGGCAAATTTTATCTTGGAGGAGGATTTCTCTCCCTTAGTAAACACGAGCTCCTGAAGGAATGGTTCCCCGTTGTCCTTTATGGGGAATACTTCATCCAGGACCGAAGTATATCTATGCTGCAGTTCCAATAGGGGTATCTCTTCTCCAGCTATTTCTAAAGCTTCCTTTGCTTGAGTATGTCCAACCAGCTTCCAGCCCCATTCATTCGACTTTATAACCGCAGCATCATCCAGCTCAAGAAGCAGATTCCCAATTAGAGGCATATATACTTCATTACCCTTCATATCAAAGCTGAAGCCGATCCTGTTGCCAAGGGCCATTTCTGCTGCAGCTCTTGCTATTCCGCCAGCTTTGACAGTCGATGAGGACAGGATCAAACCTGCATCTGCAAGCTCCTTGACTCTCCTGTACTCTTTCTTTAGCTGATCCATATCTAAGAGCATATCCTTGTCTCTGTTAAGCTCCACAAGTACAACAGTTGAGCCTGCCTTCTTGAATTCCCTGGAGACCAGATTGTCAACCTTATCTGAAACTACTGCAAAGCTGAACAATGAAGGCGGAACATTTATGTCCTCAAAACTTCCGCTCATGCTGTCCTTTCCTCCTATTGAGGGTATATCCAATGCCTTTTGAAATGTAAATGCTCCAAGAAGTGATGTAAATGGCTTTGCCCATTTTATAGGGTCATCGCCAAGCCTCTCATAAAACTCCTGGAAGGACAGTCTTGCCCTGGTGATATCCCCGCCCATCGCAGTAATTTTTGCAAGAGATTCCACAACTGCATAATATCCACCATGGAATGTACTCCATTTAGCCATTCCAGGATCGTACCCATAGGTCATTAAGGAGCATGTCTTAGTGTTTCCATTCAGTACCGGCAGCTTTGCAGCCATACCCTCCTGAGGTGTAAGCTGGTGCTTTCCTCCAAGCTGCAGGAAAATACTTCCTGACCCAATCGTATTGTCAAATCTTTCAACCAGTCCCTTTTGCGAGCAGGTATTGAGCTGAGATATATTTGCGAGGAAATCCTCCTTCGTATTTTCTCCCTTTATCCACTCCGGTAGCCTTGTAAGGTATGCCGATCCCTCTGGCTCGACAACGTGGACTCTGCTCTTCTTTCTTATCCCGCTGGTTTCAATGAACTCTCTGTCTATGTCGATTATGGTGCTGCCCTTCCACACCATCTGGACTCTATTCTCATCAGTTACCTTAGCGATCACTGCTACATCAAGATCCTCGTCCAAGCAGAGGTTCCTGAATATCTCCAGGTCTTTTTCAGCTATAACTATTGCCATTCTCTCCTGAGATTCTGAAAGCGCAATCTCTCCTCCATCCATACCCGGGTATTTGACCGGAACCTTATCCAGGTCAATATATAAACCGTCTGCAAGCTCACCGACTGCCACTGCAACTCCGCCAGCACCAAAGTCATTGCACTTCTTTATCAGCCTTGTAGCTTCGGGATTTCTGAAAAGCCTTACTATTTTTCTCTCCAGAGGTGGATTCCCTTTCTGTACCTCTGCCCCCGCTGTTACCAATGCATCGCTTTTTTGCTCCACAGATGATCCAACTGCTGCTCCAAGACCGTCTCTGCCTGTTTCTCCCCCGATAAGAAGCACCAGGTCAGTAGGCTCCGGCTTCCCTCTTTGCACCCAATCCTTAGGAGCTGCTGAAACCAAAGCGCCAAGCTCCATTCTTTTTGCCATGAAGCCGTCATCATAAACCTCGTGAATATAGCCTGAGGTCCCACCGATCTGATATCCATAGGAGCTGTAGCCGTCCATTGCCGTTCTTGTTATCTTCCTCTGGGAAAGCTTGCCCTTTCTCGTCTCCTCAAGGGCTCTTCTCGGATCGGCCGCACCGGTGATCCTCATAGCCTGGTAGACGTAGCTTCTGCCTGAAAGCGGGTCTCTGATCCCACCTCCTAGGCATGTGGATGCGCCGCCAAACGGCTCGATTTCAGTTGGGTGGTTGTGTGTCTCATTTTTAAACATCAACAGCCATCTTTCAGTTTTCCCATCGACATCGACATCGATTTCTATGCTAGCCGCATTTATCTCATCCGATACTTCCTTGTCATCGAGAAGTCCCTTCTTTGTTATCTCTCTCATGTTAATAGTTGCAAGGTCCATAAGAGAAATCACCTTGCTGTTTCCATGGGCGAACTGTCTGGACTCCATATAGCTGTCCAGTGCACTTTGAAAAAGCTCCTGGTATTTGCCTGTATCTACCTTTACATCTGTAAGCTCAGTCATGAAGGTAGTATGCCTGCAGTGATCAGACCAGTAGGTGTCAAGCATCTTCAGCTCTGCTATTGTCGGGTTTCTGTCCTTGCTCCTGAAGTAGTCTCTGCAATGGGTGAGGTCATCAATATCCATAGCAAAGCCAATCTCTCTCTTCAGCTTTTTAAGCTGTTCCTCATCGGAGGCTATGAACCCCTCTACAACAGGTATAGACGATTCATTCTCTCTTTCCTCCTGCCATTGAAATTTATCCAGGGGAACTTCCTTTGCCTCGATAGGATTAATAAAATAAGATTTGAGCTTCTTTATACCTTCTTCATCCAGTCCTTTAGCCTTTACAAGCCTAGAGGTCACGACTCTGATTTCATCGAAGCCCATGTAATTTCTTATGATCGCCTCTGTTGAATGTTGTCTTTGATCATACTGACCCTTATGGTATTCAACTCTGAAGGCAAGCTCTCCATCCTCCAGTTCAACCATTGATACAGGATTCATATCCATCGCAGGGTCGAACAGTAGCTTGTCAGTGACATCCTTTGCTTGCTCACGGGTTGCATACACCAGATCATATATTGTTGCAACTGAAAGTCTTTCTATGCCCTTTAGCCCCAGATAGTCCACAGCATCCTTAAGTAGCTTTTTGCCTTCGACATTGTGCTGAGGTTTTTTCTCGATTATGATTCTTTGATGTTCCATTTTATCCTCCTTTAAAATAAAAAGCCCAGACGGGTAGGTTTAAAAAGCGAAACCTACCCGCCTGGGCTTTTCTCCCTTCGGTGTAATACAACTCTTTGTATCTGTGTCGCTTGGACCAGCGGAGAAGAGCCTCCCGGAACCCTAGACACACTTTCGCTCATAGACAAATGATTTACGGTCATTTAGTAGAGACATCTCCCCCCTATTGGGAGACTTATATGAGCATTTCTTTAATCGTTGAGCATCAATTGTTCCAGCTTAAGCGGTTCGATGTACTCTGAGCCCTTGAAAGCCCTCATGTTTCCTCCGGAAATCTCATCGATCAGGGCGATGTGTTTATCCTCTCCGACTCTTCCAAACTCAAACTTTATGTCGTAGAGCTCAAGACCCTTCTTAGCCAGTTCTTCCTTTACAACTGCGCCAATCTTCTTAGTCAATTCAGTTAGAGTTTTGTACTCCTCCAGGGTCATTATGCCAAGCATCGCCAGACCGTCATCTGTTATCAGAGGATCATTTCTGTCGTCATCCTTAAGGGTTACCTCCACATATGCGTCAAGCTCCTGACCTTCAATCACGTACCTTCCGTATCTTTTTAGGAAGCTTCCTACCGCCCTATATCTGCAGATAACCTCGACACCCTGCCCAAATAGAGTGGCAGGCAGTACAGTCATTGTGTTGTTATCTATATCAACCGATACAAAGTGTGTTGGTATACCCTTCTCGTTTATCTTCTCAAAGAAGAATGTTGTCAGTCTCAATCCGGCCTTTCCAGCTCCTTCAATGCTAAGTCCAACTGTGTTGGCACCTGGGTCAAACACTCCGTTTTCTCCGGTAACGTCGTCCTTGAACTTAAGGAGATAATTCCCGTCTTCAAGCTTATAGACATTTTTTGTTTTGCCGGTGTAGACTAATTCCATGATTTTTTCCTCCTACATAAACACAAATTTCAAAACGAACAATACTGCCAGGAGCCACATGACCTTTGATATCTCTTTGGTTCTTCCTGTCAGAGCCTTAAGTATTACATAGGATACCATACCAAATACTATACCATCAGCGATACTGTATGCAAACGGCATCATTACTATTGTAAGGAATGCCGGTATAGCATCGGTGAAATCCTCAAAGTTGATCTTCTTGATCGGGCTCATCATAAACAAGCCTACTATTACAAGAGCGGGGCCCGTTGCAGCTGCCGGTATCATGGTAAAGAGCGGTGCAAAGAACAATGCAAGTGCAAACATCCCTGCAGTTGCAAGAGAAGTCAGACCTGTTCTTCCACCTCCAGCTACTCCAGCAGCACTTTCAACATAGGTGGTTACAGTGCTTGTACCCAGACACGCTCCGGCAACCGTTCCTATAGCATCTGCCATAAGTGCTTTTCCTACTCTTGGAAGCTTACCATCCTTGTCAAGGAATCCTGCCTTAGAGGATACTCCTGCAAGTGTACCTACTGTATCGAATATGTCTACAAACAGGAAGGTAAATACTACTACGACCATTTCCATGGATAGTATCTCTTCCATTCCGACAAACTTGAATGCAACATTTGACAATGACGGTGGGAGGCTCAGTATGCTGAAGCCTTCCGGGATCATAGTAACTCCCAACGGGATACCTATCAATGTAGAGGCGATTATGCCTATAAGAATAGCTCCGCTTACATTCTTAGCCAGAAGGATGCCAGTAACAAGTATACCAAATAGAGCAACAGCCACTGAACCAGATGTAAGGTCCCCAAGTGCAAGGACTGTTCCATTCCCTGGAACCACGATCCCTGCTCCGCTAAGTCCGATTATTGCTATGAAAAGACCAATACCGACTGACACCGCATGCTTAAGATTCATTGGGATCGAGTCGAATATTGCCTCACGAGCCTTGACGAATGATAAGAGAATAAATATTATACCTTCAATTAATACTGCGGTAAGTGCAAACTGCCAGCTTTTACCCATAGGTCCAAGAACTACGGTAAATGCAAAGAATGCATTCAAGCCCATTCCAGGCGCAAGTGCAAATGGATACTTGGCATAAAGAGCCATTATAAGGGTTGCTATCATTGAAGAAACTACTGTTGCGGTAAATACACCGCCTGCGTCCATTCCTGTAGCTGATAGCATACCCGGGTTGACTGCCAGTATGTATGCCATAGTCATGAATGTTGTGATACCTGCAAGAACCTCAGTCTTTACTGTTGTGTTGTGCTCCTTCAATCTAAAGAAACTCTCCACTGATTGATCCTCCTCCAAATTTTATTTTGGAAAAAAATATAGCCCAGGTGGGTAGGTCTAGCGAAACCTACCCGCCTGGGCTTTTATCCCTCCGGTGTAGTGCGGTGAGCACCTGTACCGCTCGGACCTGCTGGGAAAATCCCACGGAACCCTAGGTACACTTTCGCTCATAGTGATGTGATTCTCGGTCACGTCCTAGATACATCCCAACCATATTTTGGGAACTATATGAGCCATATTCTCTTCACATACTGAGTGTAGCAATATTAAAAGGATATGTCAACTTGATTTTGAATTAAACATATTTCTTTAATAAATCTTTAATTTCTGACGTTTTGAGAACCTTGCCAGTTGAAACAACCTTTTCATCGATAACTAATGCAGGGGTGGACATAACTCCATATCCCATTATCTTTCTGAAGTCTG
>DAIPJA010000092.1:0-7828 GCA_036770525.1 Gudongella sp.
TGACAATGACAAGAGATTTCTTGATCAGTTTTAAGGAGGGAATTACTGGATGCTATTACCATTGAAATGGCTTGGAAAATATGTAAATATCAAAATTTCTCCCAAGGAGCTTGCAGATGGTCTTACCTACTCAGGCTCTCACGTTGAGTCAATAACCCGCCTGGACAAAGGAATCAAAAACGTCATTGTGGGCAGGATAAATGAAATAGAAAGACACCCTAATGCTGATAAGCTTTTTGTGTGCAAGGTTGATCTGGGGGATAAGGTGGAGACTATAGTGACGGGTGCTGCAAACCTCAAAAAGGGAGATTATGTGCCAGTAGCAGTTAATGGAGCAGTTCTTGCAGGCGGAGTATCTATAGGTTCGACAGTCTTTAGAGGAATAGAATCCAATGGGATGCTTTGCTCACTTCAGGAACTCGGTTACCCGGATAATGTAATACCAAAGGAAGTAAGAGATGGAATATTCGTATTTGACAAGGAGTACCCGTTGGGAGCAGATGCAATCGAATATCTCCAATTGGATGAGGATGTCATTGAGTTTGAGATAACTCCAAACAGACCTGATTGTCTTAGTATATATGGTATGGCAAGAGAAACGGCAGCAACGTTCGGATGGGAACTGGAGTATCCAGGGATATCAATTAAGCACGAGGTAGATGATATCAACGATTATACACAAGGGATTTTTGTTGAAACACCAAATTGTAGAAGATATTATTCAAGGGTGGTCAAGGATGTAAAGATTGGACCTTCCCCGCTATGGTTACAAACGACACTTATGAATGCTGGAGTAAGACCAATAAGCAATATTGTAGATGTCACAAACTTCGTAATGCTTGAGCTGGGAGAGCCGCTTCACGCATTTGATCTGGACATGCTGCAGGGAAGAAAGATAATTGTTAGACAAGCCAAATCCGGTGAATCATTAACGACTCTTGATGGCACAGAAAGAGCTTTGGGAGAAGATGACATAATCATTGCTGATGCTAACATGCCCATTGGTATAGCCGGGGTAATGGGGGGTCTTGACAGCGAAATAACGCAAGGGACCACCACAGTTCTGCTTGAAGGAGCAAATTTTAACAGCAGACATATTCGTATGACTTCAAAGAAGTTCGGACTCCGAACGGAAGCTTCATCCAGATTTGAGAAGGGAATCGACCCCAACCTATGCAAGATGGCTGTTGAAAGAGCTTGCCAGCTGATTGAGGAGATAGGAGCTGGAACTGTAGTCAAGGGTGAAATAGATGTCAACCAGTCAACTTCTTCTTCCAGAGTGTTGACCCTAAGACCTGACAGAGCAAGGCTCCTTATAGGGACTGATATAGCTGATGAGGAAATGGTAGGATATCTTACAAGACTTGAATTCAAGGCATTTCTTGAGAATGGTCTGATAAAGGCCGAGGTGCCATCCTTCAGAGATGACGTTGAAGGGGAGGCAGACCTGATTGAGGAGGTTGGAAGGATATATGGTTTCCACAGGGTTGAAAGCAAACCTCTTGTAGGTGGCTTGACCAGGGGCGAGAGACCTTATAGCAAGCAAATGGAGCTCAAGGTGAAAAACGTGATGCAGGGTCTTGGATATAATGAGGTAATGACTTATTCCTTTATTAGCCCAAGGGCATATGATAAATTGAACCTGCCTGAAGATGCACCTGAGAGAAAATACATCAGGCTGATGAATCCTTTAGGTGAAGACTACAGCACCATGAGAACAACTCTATTGTCAAACATGATGGAGCTATTGTATAGAAATGAAAAAAGAGGAATAGATGAAGTACTGGCATATGAAATAGGCTCGGTTTTTATACCCGGATCACTTCCTGTAACAGACCTGCCTGATGAGAAACAGATTCTTTCAATAGGAGTATATGGCAGCAAGGACTTCTATTTCGTGAAGGAATCTCTTCAGATAGTATTTGAGAGAATGGGGATCAGGAACTTGAGATTTAAGCCTCTAAGCTCCCATCCATCTTTCCACCCGGGAAGGACAGCCGAAGTATGTTCTGGTGATGAAAGTTTGGGGTATTTCGGAGAGATACATCCCGACGTACTTGAGAACTATGACATCAAAAACAAAGTGTATGCAGGTGTCATTGATTTTGATCAAATCATAAGAATCGCAAATACGGAAGTCAAATACAAGCCACTTCCAAAGTACCCGGCAGTGACAAGAGATATCGCAATTGTAGTAGATGAGGCTGTTTTAGTAGGAGAGCTTGAGGAGACCATAATTGAGAATGGAGAAGGTCTTGTTGAAGCAATAAGTCTTTTCGACATTTACAGAGGAAATCAGGTCCAGGATAATAAAAAGAGTGTAGCCTTCTCCATAGTCTACAGGTCATATGAAGGGACCCTCACAGAGGATATAATAAGCAGGATACAAAGAAATACTATTACAGGACTTGAAAATAAGCATAATGCAAAACTAAGAAGCTGATGGGGGTGGGCTTTGTCCCACCGCCTCAAAATGGCTTGGCAGGTCAAAAATAGAGGAGGACGTTATGACAGAAAAGAGAAAGATAAACGTTTTGATCGATGGTCGTAACTTCACAGTAGTGGGCTCAGATGATGAAAGGTACATAAGAGAACTTGCTGCTTTTGTAGACAGCAACATAAAGAAGCTTGCCAACAAAAATGAAAGGTTAAGTCCAACTATGGCATCTACTTTGGCTGCCGTAAATATTGCCGATGAATACTTCAAGCTTCAGGCGATGCATAGAGACCTTGAGAAACGAGCCAAGGAACCTCTCGAAAGGTATGATATCCTTAAGAAGGAACTGGAAGAGGCAAACGACAGGGTCAGAGAAATGGAGAACAGAAGCCTGAGCTTTCAGGATGAGATGATAAAAACAAAGCTCTCTAAGGAAGAACTGTTCGGCGAGATCAATAAGTTAAAGGAGAAGCTGGACCAAAGCGAAGCCAGAATAGCTGAATTGGAGAAAACGGACAAGGAACATAAGGACAATAATTTTAAATCGCAGTTGGAAATCGTGGAGCTGAAAAAGCAGCTGTCTCAAGCGCTGCAGCTTCTGGACGAAATGTAGAACGGAGGAAATTTTTTGAATAATGAAGTTGAGCTTTTGGCTCCTGTAGGGAGCTGGGAAGCGTTAGTGGCCGCAGTACAAAATGGTGCCGACGCGGTATATTTAGGTGGCAAGCTGTTCAATGCCAGGCATTATGCCTCCAATTTCAGCGATGAAGAGCTGAAGGAGGCTGTTTCTTATGCACATTTAAGAGGGGTACTTGTATTTGTTACCGTGAACATCCTTATCGATGATTCAGAGATGGAAGATGCTCTGGACTATGCCAAATATCTATATGACATAGGTGTTGATGCAATAATTGTGCAGGACGTAGGATATGCATCATTGGTCCGAAAAGTAATTCCAAACCTTGAGATTCACGGGAGTACCCAAATGACTATTAATAACCTTGAGGGTGCAAAGCTGCTTCAGGAAATGGGATTTGCCAGAGCAGTCCTTGCAAGAGAAGTCCCTGCAAAGGAAATCAAGAATATCTCCGATAACTGCAGCCTTGAGCTGGAGGTATTCGTACATGGTGCGCTTTGCTATTCGTATTCTGGTCAATGCCTTATGAGCAGCTTGATTGGGGGAAGAAGTGGCAATCGTGGAACCTGTGCTCAGCCATGCAGAATGCAATACTCCATAGTAGACGATCGAGGAACCCTGCTTAACAATTGGGACAAGAGCCACTTCCTAAGCACAAGGGATTTAAATACAATAGACCAGATTGGTGAGCTCATTAGTCTGGGGATAAAATCCTTTAAAATTGAAGGAAGGATGAAGAGAGCAGAATACGTGGCAGCGTTGACATCTGTTTATAGAAGGGCGATAGATGAAGGCAGCAATGCAATAACGGAGAAGGATAAGGAAAATATAAAACAAATATTTAATCGTGGATTTACTAAAGGTCTGACCTTTGGCGACTTCGGCAAGGATTTCGTAACACTGGACAGACCAGATAACAGAGGGATCCGGGTGGGGACTGTGTTAGAATCCGGGAATAAGGGAACCGCTATACTATTAAAGAATAAGATATCGAAGGGCGATGGATTGGAATGGTTGTCCAGGGATGGTTCAACAAACGGTTTGAAATCGCCCAGGGACATAGCAGCTAATGAAAGGTTTTTTCTCCAGAGAGTTTTTGATGCAGAAGTTGGATCTGATGTCAACAGAACCTCCAGTGTTGAACTGCTTCAGAACATGAAAGAAACCTACAGCATCGATACCAGGAAAACACCTATTATCATGAGTATTATGATAACCAAAGGAGAACCCCCGATCCTAAAACTTTATTCAAAGGATCATCAAGTCGATGTTAAGGGAGATGTTTTAGTACAGCCTGCTGCAAATGCTCCGCTGACTATGACTAAGGTTGAGGAGCAGCTCGTAAAGCTGGGAGATACCCCTTTCTATGCTGAAAGTATTTATATAGAGCTGGAGGAAGGATCATTCCTGCCTGTTAAGGAGTTGAATGAGCTTCGAAGGAGTGCAGTCCTGCAAATGCAGGAAAAAATTCTTTATTCCAGAGGGAACCCGGAACTAAGCGAAGGAATATACTTAAGAGCCAAAAAACAGGCATTAAATCTGGTTAGAAAAAAAAATACATCAACCGGCCTGAGTGTCAGAGTTAGTTCACAGCTGCAGCTGGATCAAATGGACCTAAACAAGCTAGACAGGTTATACTTAGGATTTTACGAAAATATTGAAAACAACCTTAAGCTTCTAAAGACCCAAGAAGTAGAGACTTACCTATGGACCGACAGGATCCTTTATCAAAAAGACCTGGAAAGGCTGGGCGAAATTGTTAGAGATAATTATGACCTGATCGATGGGATTTCCGTTTCAAATTTAGGCAGCATTATGTATTTCAAGAGATTTGGCAAGAGACTTCATGGTGATTTTGGTCTAAATGCTTTCAATTCCTTGGCTTTGGATTATTTGGAAGGTTATGGCCTACACAGTCAGACGATGTCTGTTGAACTAAATATCGGACAGATTGAAACGATCCTTCGAAAAGTAGGTGGAGTTAAAGAAGCAGTGGTATATGGATATCTGCCTTCAATGGTGGCAAGAAATTGTCCTATGGCAGTCGTTAAAGGCTGCAAAGACGACAGCGAATGCAAAAACTGCCGTTTCGCCCATGGATATAGGCTAAGAGACAGGATGGGCAAGGAATTTGCAATGGAGCGAGGGGAAGGATTTACAACGATCTACAATTCAGTTCCACTGATGGTTCCGGAGAGCCTTATCTCTATTAGAGATAAAGGGATAGCCTTATTTAGACTGGAATTTACAATAGAGGAGGATATAAAAGGTATCCAAAGCCTATACTACGACTACCTTAATGGGAAGATAAATAGAAGTGAAGTAGATGATTTTATGAAAAGCTACAAGTTTGGAAATGAAATAACAAATGGGCACTATTTCAGAGGAGTTCTTGAGAGGTGATTTGATTGAACCTGAAAAGCTTGAAAGTACTTGAATTCTATAAAATTAGAGAAAAACTTTCGGAGAGGACGGAATCCTCTCTGGGGAAAGAACTGGCATCAGCTCTTATTCCAGCAGTCTCTATTTCTGAGATCGAGCATCTCCAAAAAGAAACCGCTGAAGCGCTAAGCTTGCTCATGAAGAGAGGAACACCCCCTCTTTATGGGATATATGCAATTGCGTCAGATGTTAAAAGAGCTGAGCTTGGGGGCATGCTTAGTCCTTCGGCTTTACTAAAAATAGGTGAGTCTTTAAGAGTATCAAGAGCATTGAAAAGTTATATGCGTGAATCAAGGGAAGACAAAACCGATGGATACACAATTATTGATGACCTCATTGATACCCTGAGCGCGTATAAGCATATCGAGGAATCTATAAACAATGCCATTATCGGAGAAAATGAAATTTCAGACAATGCCAGCTCAACGCTTAGAAATATAAGAAGACAGATAAGAAGCAAGAATGATGGGATACGTGAAAAGCTAAACAGCATGATCAGTTCATCAACTTATAAGAAATACCTCCAGGACAGCATAATTACTATGAGAGATGGAAGGTATGTAATACCGGTCAAGCAGGAGAATCGGAGCAGTGTTCCAGGTCTGGTGCATGACATATCCTCAAGCGGAGCTACTGCATTCGTGGAACCTATGGCAGTGGTTGAGCTAAATAATGAATTGAGGGAATTGGAAATAAAGGAAAGAGAAGAAATTGAGAGGATCCTTCTGGAGTTATCCTCAGTTGTAGCTGAGGAAGCAGAAGGGATCAGGGGAAATGAGTTGATTCTGTCAAGGATCGACTTCGCATTTGCAAAAGGTAAGCTGGCTTTGGATATGAAGGCAACTCAGCCGATCCTGAACGATAAAGGCTTGATAAATATAAAAAAAGCAAGACATCCTCTGCTTACAGGTAAGGTTGTTCCAATAGATGTTTACCTTGGAGGGGATTTCAATACTCTTATTATTACCGGACCTAATACTGGAGGCAAGACTGTAACCTTAAAAACAGTTGGTTTGCTTACTTTAATGGGACAGTCGGGTCTTCACATACCGGCAGACTTCAATTCTCAACTGGCTGTATTTGATCAGGTTTTTGCAGACATAGGGGATGAACAAAGCATTGAGCAGAGCTTATCAACTTTTTCCTCTCATATGACTAACATCGTTCAGATATTCGCAGAGCTTAAAGCAAACAGTCTTGTATTGTTTGATGAACTGGGTGCAGGAACAGATCCGGTCGAGGGTGCTGCACTTGCAATGGCTATACTCGATCAACTGAAAAACAGGCAGATCAGGACGCTTGCTACTACTCACTACAGCCAGCTAAAGATTTATGCATTAACTAGTGATGATGTTAAAAACGCGTCAGTTGAATTCGATGTTGAGACCTTAAGCCCTACTTATAAGCTACTCATTGGTGTTCCAGGCAAATCAAATGCCTTTGAGATATCAAAGAGGCTTGGACTTCCTGAACATATAATAAATCAGGCAAGGGAACTGGTTTCTCAAGAGAACATTGAGTTTGAGGATGTTCTTCAGGCAATGGACAGGGACAGAAGAATGGCTGAGGAAAACAAGCTTGAAGCTGAGCGAATAAAAAAAGAAATTGAAGCTCTACGAACAGAAATGGAAAGAGAGCGAAAGAAACTTGAAGAGAATAGGGAGAAAATAATACAAAAAGCAAAAGAAGAAGCTCTTCATATAGTAAGATCTGCGAAGGAAAGCAGTGATCTTCTTGCAGGGGAGCTGAGGGATATTGCTGCTGAGTTGGATAAGGAGAAGGCAAGAAGACTGCAGGAAGCACAGGATATGATTCGAGAGGAGCTGAAAAGCCGCGAGAGCGCCGCTGGAAACGGGATAAAAGAGGTAATATCCAATAAACCTCCGAAAAATCTCATGGCTGGAGAATCTGTCGAGGTCCTTACTCTAAATCAAAAAGGTATCGTACTTACTCCACCGGACGATAAACAGAATGTCGAGGTCCAGATAGGAATAATGAAGGTCACTGTTAAGCTTTCGACATTGAGAAGGTGCAAAGAGGAACAGCCTGCGGTAGCACAAAGGGGAGGTAAGACTTCACTTGGGGCTAAGTCGAAGACTATCAAGACAGAGTTGGATCTAAGAGGCAAGAATATCGAGGAAGGAATCCTCGAGGTGGATAAATATTTGGATGATGCTTACGTGTCGGGACTTAAAGAGGTATTTATAATCCATGGCAAGGGTACTGGAGCATTACGAGAGGGAATCAAGCAGTATATGAAAACCCATAGGCATGTTAGGACAATTCGCGCAGGCAAATATGGTGAGGGTGGA
>DAIPJA010000093.1:0-7820 GCA_036770525.1 Gudongella sp.
CAAGCCCTACAGGATGCTTGATATTGGCGTCGGCAGCGGTGCCATCTCTCTTTCAACAGCGTATCACAGACCAAAAGGCGAGATCCTTGGGGTCGATATTTCCAGGGAAGCTCTTATGATCGCTGAGGAAAACAGAATAAACCTTAGGCTTGATAATGTCAGGTTCATTGAAAGCGATCTGTTTTCATCCATCGGAGAGGAGTATCGTGAAGGCTTCGATATCATTGCTTCAAACCCGCCTTATATACCTGAGGGAGATGGAGAGACCCTCCAGAAGGAGATCAGGATGCACGAGCCGGCTCTTGCCCTATTTGGGGGAGAAGACGGACTTGATTACTACAGAAAGATAACCTCGCAGGCAATGAAATATCTTGCCGAAGGAGGATTGCTTATATTCGAGATAGGTGCCGGACAGGGGCCGGATGTCGCTCGGATCATGAAGGAAAATGGATTTAAAGCTGTGACTGTCGAAAAGGACCTTGAAAACAGGGACAGGATAGTCGCGGGAAGATCATAAAGGAGGGGTAATATGGGAGCCCTTATAGACTTGTTCATATCATTCTTTAAGATAGGAACCTTCAGCTTTGGCGGAGGTTACGCCATGCTTCCTATGATACAGGAGGAAGTAATAGAGGTCCACAGGTGGATAACTATGGCAGAATACATAGATATATTGGCGATCGCCGAGATGACCCCCGGACCTATTGCAATCAATTCAGCCACCTTTCTTGGTTACAAGGTTGCAGGAATTGCAGGATCCGCAGTGGCGACTCTGGGAGTAGTTCTTCCTTCATTTATCGTGATGAGTCTTATCTTTCATTTTATTTTCAGATTTAAAAGCTCACCCTATGTGGATTGGATATTAAAGGGGATAAGGTCCGTAGTTCTTGGCCTTATTGCAGTCGCAGCATTCAGCGTTGCGATTTCAACCTTTGTGGATATACAATCGGTTTTGATTGCCGTAGTACTTTTTTATTTGGTAGCCTTTAAAAATTTCAACCCCATATACGCTATAATTCTTGCCGGCGTTATGGGCGTAGTATTGTTTTAGGAGGGTTTGGGCATGCTTTTAAGTTTATTTCTTACATTTTTTAAGATAGGAGCATTTACCTTCGGTGGAGGCTATGCAATGATACCGATAATCCAAAGAGAGATCGTGGAGAATAAAAAACTTATAAAGGATGAGGAATTCCTCGATGCAATAGCACTTGCGCAAGCCTCCCCGGGACCGGTTGCAGTTAACACAAGTATATATGTCGGTTACAGAATAAACGGATTTTTAGGTGCTCTTGCCTGCACTCTGGGAACCGTTCTTCCATCATTTATAACTATTCTCGTTATAGCGATCTATTTCTACAGATTCAGATCGTTAGCTGTAATAGACAAGATCTTCGCCGGTATAAGACCTGCGATCGTCGCTCTGATTCTGGCGGCAGTATACAAGATGTGGACAAAGACAAAAAGGACCTGGGCGATTCTGGGTGCTTCTCTTGCAGCTGTTATCGCAGTGATGTTCCTCGGGATAAGCCCCATTTGGGTGGTAACCTCAGGCGCAGTGGTATCAGTCGTCTATCACAGGTTTTTCGCAGCACCGCAGAAGGAGAGAGAGCATTAGCTTCTTGAAATGTAGTGCTTCATCTAATATAATAGTAATGTGGTAGGATATGCGAAAAAGTAACATATAGAGGAGAGGTAAAAGCAGTGTTGGATAAATTAGCATTTATTGAAGATAAATACAAGGAATTGACAGAAAAGGCCATGGACCCGAACCTGATAAACGAGGACAGGGAGGAATGGCAAAGGGTAATGAAGGAGCAATCTGACCTTGAGCCCATCGTTTCAAAATATAGAGAGTATACTAAGGCAAAATCAGAGCTTGAGGAATCCAAGGAAATGCTTTATGACAAGGCTCTGGATGAGGACATGAGGGATATGGTCAAGGAGGAGGTCAAGGCGCTTGAAGAGAGCCTTCAGACCTATGAGGAGGAGCTGAAGCTGCTCCTGCTTCCAAAGGATCCCAACGACCACAAGAACGTAATCGTAGAGATCCGAGGAGGAGCAGGCGGAGACGAAGCAGCTCTTTTCGCGGGAGTTCTGTTCAGGATGTATGTAAGGTACGCTGAGAGGAACAACTGGAAGGTCGAAATAATGAACACAAATGAAATAGGTATTGGCGGCTATAAGGAAGTCATCTTTATGATCAAGGGCAAAGGAGCCTACAGCAAGCTAAAATACGAGTCCGGCGTCCACAGGGTACAGAGAGTCCCTGAAACAGAGGCCAGCGGCAGGATCCATACATCCACATCGACAGTAGCGGTGCTGCCGGAGGCTGAGGATGTAGATGTTGAAATAAATCCTCAGGATATCAGGATAGATGTATTCAGATCCTCAGGAAATGGAGGTCAGTCTGTAAATACAACAGACTCAGCTGTAAGGATCACTCACAACCCTACAGGGATAGTCGTCTCATGTCAGGACGAGAAAAGCCAGCTTAAGAACAAGGAAAAGGCACTTAAGATCCTAAAGACCAAGCTTTACGACATGAAGATCCAGGAGCAGAATGCAGAGCTGGCACAGCTTAAGAAGGGGCAGGTAGGTACAGGGGACAGATCTGAAAGGATCAGAACCTACAACTTCCCTCAGGGAAGAGTCACAGATCACAGAATAAACCTTACCCTGTACAAATTGAATAGCTTCGTAGACGGAGATCTCGAGGAGATGATCGACTCACTGACTACTACGGATCAGGCGGAAAGACTACAGCAGATCAGCTAAAGAGGGGATGACCCTCTTTTTTTGTGAAAAGGATGAGATAGATATGGATACCAAAATAATTAAAATTAACAGCACAGAGCCGGAGGAAGAGCTGATACAGGCAGCAGCTGCCTTAATAAGAAGCGGTGAGCTTGTGGCATTCCCAACGGAGACAGTATACGGATTGGGTGCTGATGGGCTTAATGAGGATGCAGTTAAAAAGATATTTCAATCAAAGGGAAGACCTCAGGATAACCCACTGATACTTCATGTCGATTCTGTAGACATGCTTGAGCAGCTGGTAATGGATATTCCACCTGCAGCAAGACTATGTATTAAGAAATTTTGGCCGGGGCCTCTCACGATCTTATTCAGACGAAGAGAGATAGTGCCTGATATAATAACAGCAGGACTTGAAACCGTGGCCATCAGGATGCCGAGCCACCCCATAGCGCTAAGGCTCATCAGCTTAAGCGGAACACCCATAGCTGCACCCTCTGCAAACAGCTCAGGCAAGCCCAGCCCAACAAGGGCTGAGCACGTCCTTGAGGATATGGACGGGAAGATCCCAATGATAATTGACGGCGGTGAAACGGGTGTTGGTCTTGAATCCACTGTGCTCGACCTTACCGGAGACAAGCCAATGATATTAAGGCCTGGAGGAGTAACACTCGAGGATGTCAGAATGCTTCTTCCCAATGCTGTTACAGACCCTGCACTTGGGTCCTCAAACAAGAATATGGTCCCAAAATCCCCCGGTCAAAAGTACAGGCACTATGCGCCCAAGGCTCAGATGATCCTGGTTTCGGGGGAGAATAAGAAAATTGTTGACGAGATAAATTGATTGACATCAGAGGCTGAGGTTAAGGGCATGAAGGTAGGTATAATGTGCTGCACAGAGAACAAGGGAAGCTACACTGCACAAAGGGTCGCTGACATGGGGTCCTGTGAAGATAAGGAGACAATAGCCCACAACTTGTTCCATATCATAAGAGATCTGGACAGATCAAAGGTTGACCTAATAATTTGCGAGGCTGTAGGGGAGGATGAGATTGGACTAGCGATCATGAACAGACTCTTGAAGGCAGCAGGAGGGAAGCTTGTAAAGGTATAGGAGGTCCCTATGAAAGTATTGTTCGTATGTACCGGGAACACTTGCAGGAGCCCGATGGCAGAGGCATTGCTAAGAACTAAAGCAGAGGTACTTGGTCTTCCAATCGAGGTAAAATCAGCAGGGATATTTGCTCTTGATGGCGACAGGGCAAGCAGAGGTGCCGTTGAGGCAATGAAGAATATTAAAAGCCTTGGCAGCCACAGGGCAAACATTCTTGATCTGGAGCTTATGAAATGGGCTGATCTGGTACTGGTAATGACACAATCCCAGCTTTTCAGGATAACAGAGATTTATCCTGAATCAACGGATAAAGTGTACCTGCTGAAATCATACGCCCTGGATCAGGATATAGATATTGAGGATCCATATGGAGGTCCGGTTTCACTGTATAAACGTGTAAGAGATGAATTAAACGAAGCAATAGATTCGATCATAGACAAAATCAAGGGATAAGGAGGACTTAAGGTGAGAATAGGTATTGGAAGTGACCATGGAGGCTTTGAACTGAAGGAAGAGCTAAAAAAATTTATGGAGGAAAGACAAATCGAGGTAATCGACTACGGGACTCATTCCAGGGATTCGGTGGATTATCCGGATTACGGGAAGCTTGTAGCTGAAGCAGTTGCAGCAGGGGAGGTTGACAGGGCTGTAGTAATTTGCGGAACCGGGATTGGGATTTCCATATCTGCAAACAAGGTAAAGGGTATAAGATGTGCGCTTTGCGGAGACACCTATTCGGCCAGGATGAGCAGAGAGCACAATAACGCAAATATGCTTGCTCTGGGAGGAAGAGTTCTTGGGATCGGCCTTGCAACAGAGATACTCATGGCATGGCTTGAGGGGCAGTTCCAGGGTGGAAGACATCAGATCCGGGTTGATAAAATTGGTGAAATCGAAGCTTGATTTGTGGTATAATATCAGGGATAAAATTTTGAGGGGAGCGATTTGATGTCTAAAGTTGTCGTAATGGACCATCCGTTGATAAAGCATAAAATCACAATGATAAGGGATAAAGACACTGGCTCAAAGGATTTCAGGGAGCTGGTAACAGAGATTTCCACGCTTATGGCCTACGAGGTCACAAGGGATTTCCCGCTGACAGAGGTTGAAATAGAAACTCCGATCACAAAGATGATGTCACCTGTAATAGCGGGAAAAAAGGTAGGCTTGGTTCCAATTCTTAGAGCCGGACTTGGCATGGTCGATGGAATGCTGAACCTTATACCAGCCGCCAAGGTGGGGCATATCGGTCTTTACAGAGATCCTGAAACCCTAAAGCCTGTTGAATATTACTGTAAGCTTCCCATGGATATAAATGAAAGAGACCTGATACTTCTTGACCCCATGCTCGCTACTGGAGGCTCAGCTATTGCAGCAATAGAGTTCCTGAAGAAAAGCGGAGCCCAAAGTATAAGGCTTGTATGCCTTATTGCAGCACCGGAGGGTATCAAGGCCGTTCAGGATGCAGCTCCGGATGTGGATATCTACCTGGGTGCGATAGACGAAAAATTAAATGACCACGCCTATATAGTACCGGGACTTGGAGATGCGGGAGATAGATTGTTCGGCACAAAATAGGGACAAGGGCAGTTTCAGCTGCCTTTTTGTGCTTTTTGAAAGCAAATAGTCAAAAGTTTGACATAGTCTCGTTTCTTGGATAGAATCTAATATAATAGTATACAGGGAGAATTCAGCACGATGGAAATACTAATCAAGCCTTTTTTGGTATCGGCATTGATCTCACTTGCCGCTACTCCAATAATTATAAAAATAGCTCCGAAAATAGGAGCTATGGACATCCCTAAGGATGAAAGAAGGGTACATTCAAAGCCGATGCCGTTGATCGGAGGCGTTGCAATGTATCTGGCCGTAATGATCTCCATGCTGTTGTTCCTTCCGGGCTCAAGAGAGCTTTATGGTATAATGGCAGGTGGGACAATTATTTTTGTTGCAGGTCTGAAGGATGACATGATGGGCATGAGTCCCGTGGAAAAGCTCATCTTCCAGATAGCGGCAGCAGCTGCGGCGATATGGGGCGGTGTCCAGATAGATTTCGTGACCAATCCATTGTCATGGGGAGGTACTGTCATACCCTTAAGCTGGATCGGGGTACCTGTTACTCTGTTCTGGATTGTAGGGATCACAAACACTCTTAACCTAATAGATGGACTTGATGGCCTTGCAGGAGGAGTCGCATTTATTTCAGCACTTTCCTTTACGGCAGTCGCTCTTAAGCTGGGAGTGCCCCAGATCGGGGTCCTGGCAGTTATGGTCGCCGGTGCATGTATAGGCTTTTTACCGTATAATTTCAATCCTGCAAAGATATTCATGGGGGACACCGGGGCATTATTTTTAGGATTTATGCTAGCCGTGATCTCAATAGAAGGAGTAATGAAAAGCGTAGCAACAATCGCTATGCTTGTGCCCATAATAATATTGGGAGTGCCCATATTCGACACCACCTTTGCCATATTCAGAAGAGTGTTAAGTGGACGCTCGATAATGTCTGCAGATAAGAACCATCTCCATCACAGATTACTCAAGAGAGGTTTCTCACAAAAAAAGACTGTATTGATACTTTATGGGATATCGGGAATATTTGGTGTATTTTCTGTTCTGGTATCCAGGGTGAACAGCAGACAGGCAGTTTACATGTCGGCACTTCTCTTTGTTGTGACGATCATTTATGCCGTTAAGTTCGGCCTGTTCACAACGACAAAGGACAGCAAGGAGGACGAGAAATGAAGGTAATGACAGTATTCGGGACAAGACCTGAAGGAGTCAAGATGGCTCCCATAATTAAGGAACTGGAAAAGAGAGAGGGCATTGAGCAGGTAGTCTGCATCACTGCTCAACACAGAGAGATGCTGGACCAGGTAACCGAGCTTTTTGGTATTGTACCACATTACGACCTTAATATATTTAAGCCCGGGCAAACCCTGACTGATATAACCGTCAACTCCCTTAAGGGTCTTGAGGATGTAATAAGAAAGGAGAACCCGGACGTACTTCTGGTACAGGGAGATACGACGACAGTATTTGCAGGAGCTCTTGCTGCCTTCTATCAAAAGATCAGCATTGGACACGTCGAGGCAGGATTAAGGAGCGGCAACCTGTATTCTCCTTATCCCGAGGAAGCAAACCGAAAGCTGGTAGGAGTTCTGACGGATTTTCATTTTGCACCAACTGAGGCCAATCGGGAAAATCTTCTTCGTGAAGGTTACCCTGATAATAAAATATATATCACAGGCAACACTGTAATCGACGCTTTGAAGTACGCGGTAAGAGATGAATACTACTTCAGCGATGAGAGGCTCAACCATTTGGACTTTATGAACAGAAAGGTAATTCTCCTGACAAGTCACAGGAGAGAGAACCTGGGAGAGCCCATGGAAAACGTATTCAGGGCAGTCAGAGATGCCATTACAATGGTACCGGAAGCACTTGTTGTATTTCCAGTACATCTAAACCCTAAGGTTAGAGAGATCGCAAACCGAATACTTGGAGATAACCCTTCGGTATATCTTACTGAACCAATGGATTATGAGCCATTCACTAACCTTATGGCAAGATGCTACATGGCTGTTACAGACTCCGGAGGTCTACAGGAGGAGGCACCTGCATTGGGGAAACCCGTGCTTGTCATAAGAGAAGAGACAGAAAGGCCTGAAGGTATAGAGGCTGGAACGGCAAGGCTCGTCGGGACATCCTACGAAAATGTTTATACTAACCTTCTTCAGATTTTGACTGACAAGGAAGCCTATTCACAAATGGCTCATGCAGTCAATCCATATGGAGACGGAAATGCGTCAAAAAGAATTGTTGATATTTTAACAGACGCCTTTATGGGTATGAAGTAAAATAGTCGGTAATAACTAATAATATAGATAATATAAGGGAGGTAACAAAAATGAAGCAGGCAGTAATAGTAAGTGCAGTAAGAACACCGGTA
>DAIPJA010000280.1:0-1565 GCA_036770525.1 Gudongella sp.
CAGCAGTTCGGCTTCAGTAGCTGGCTTTAAAGCCTGACCTATCCTTGTTCTTATTACAGACAGCATCTCATCATTTATAGCCATATCACCACTGCCTATGGTGATCGCTTTTTCCCTGTAGCCTACCTGCAAACCAAATATATCCTCAGATATCAGCCTTAAGGGTACCATCGTCCTGTTTTCAATAATCAAGGCTTCAGTATCATAAGTGACTGTCCTGAGATCCTTGCCCTGTTCCAGTATCCTGTAATGGTTTTTCCCAATTGGGAAGTAATAGCTTTTTCCACCGTAGGTGATGATCGCTTCCCTCTTGACATCATCATAGTCTACCGCTGCTCCAAAATGCTCGCTGACAGCTCTCAGTGGAACCAGTGTCCTGTCCTTGTGGATCACAGGAACGACATTAGGATTATCCGGATCAAGAGCCTTCATTCTGCCTTCTGCAAAGATCAGAGGGCTGCCTATATGAAGAGCGATGGCATCGTCCAGACCTTGTGCAAATGCTGGAGCTGAGGATAGCAGCATAGCTGTAACAGCTATAAAAGTTATAAGCCTTCTCATTTTATTCCCCTCCAAAAAATATAACCTATGCTTCCTGACAAGGTAATTATACCCTGTTGACGCGCCAATGTGATTACTATATGGTTACAGTTTTAAATGACTCCAGCCTCAAGTATTGAAAATGTTGACTGAGTACAATCTATCTCTGCCAAGGCACCATACGGCAGTACAATCATTGGGGAGGTATGTCCAAAACTCAGATTATAAAGCACGGGAAGGCTTTCGAGGGAGTATTCCTTCAAGGCTTTTATTATTACTTCCTTATATTCGTCGTAGTACTTGTTATGATAGGGTTTGCCGAAAATCATTCCATTTATCCTCTTAAGTATACCTTGAGCTGCGTAGTTTCTGAGAGCATAAAGAAGGTTTTCAGGACTCGGCATGTCCTCGGATGTCTCTAAAAACAGTATAGAACTGTTAAATGTTTCCAAATCAGGCCAAACCTCAGTCCCCTTAGCCATTTCGAGCACCTCAACGCAGCCTCCGAGGAGTCTTCCCACTACTGTTCCTTCACCCTGAAGAAGCTCATAGCCGTTATTTGGGAGCAGCTTTCTTTTTATATCCTTGTTTCCTTCCTCCCAGGGTAGTCGTTCACTGGTCCAGAGCTGAGAGTGTTTGATCCTTCCTATTACATCGTTCTCGAAAATGCATTTTTTGATCCAATCAACTGTGTATTGGTGCATTTCAACGTTTTCAGCCATTTCAGCAAGTATCGATGCCCCATAGAATGAAGATATCCCAGCCTTATGACAAATCAGGTGCGTAATCGTAGTATCCGAATAGCCAATGAATACCTTGGGGTTTTCCCTGATCGATTCATAGTCGATATATGGCAGCATCCTTATACTGTCATCTCCGCCTATACAGGAAAAAATCCCTCTTATTTCCGGATCCTTAAATGCATCCATCAAATCTTTGGCTCTTTCTTCGGGATGACTATAAACATACTCGCTTCCTTTAAGAGTTGTGCTCATTTCAACAACTTTTAGTCCAAATATGTCCTC
>DAIPJA010000281.1:0-1562 GCA_036770525.1 Gudongella sp.
AACAGCTTACAGCCTTTAATGGAACAATTATCGAAGCTGACGCTTCTGATCCATTGGGCAGATCGATAAAAGCAAGCTATGGAGTCTTTCGCGACAAGTTTGCCCTAATAGACCTGAAGCAGGCCTCAGGTCTTGGGAGACTTACCGAAGAGGAGAGAAATCCGCTTCTTACTTCCACTTTCGGAACTGGACAATTAATTTTAGATGCCCTTGATCGTGGCTTAAGAGAATTCTTTATATTTACAAAGGGAACTTCAACGAATGATGGAGGTATTGGTATACTCTCTGCCATTGGATACAGATTCCTTGGAAGTGATGGAGAATCGGTACCCTTAAATGGCAAGGGTCTCTATGCCATAAGGTCCATCGATGAGAAATCCGCAGATGAAAGACTTAAGGAGTGCAGCTTTACCCTTGTTACAGACTATATAAATCTGTACTCGGGGGTACGTGGGATAGCTTATGGATATGGACCATTAAAGGGTGCAAATCCACTTATGATACAATCTCTTGACAGAGGGTTGAGAAACTATGCCATTGAAGTCGAAAAAGCTACCGGCGTCGATGTGGAAAAGACCAGAGGAACAGGTGCAGGAGGGGGAACCGGTGCAGGGCTTGTAGCATTTTTAAAAGCTGATATAATATCATTCGTGGAAGCATTCAGGATAATTACTGGAGTAGATGATGATATCAGGTCGGCAGACCTGGTCATAACCGGTTCCGGAAAGGCTGGGAGCCTGGACAAAATACACAAGGGCATGTTGGCAACTGCTCAGATGAGTCAGAGAAACCATATACCCTTGGTTGGGCTATTCGGATATCTGGATGATGAATACAACGAACTATACACCAGAGGCTTCTCGGGAATCTATGCTTTATACAACGATAGAAATCCCTCGGATATTCAATGGGAGAAAGCCGGAATGCTGCTGGAAAAAATGTCTGAGGCTGTAGTACAGCTTACAATGGAATGAATGGAGAGCAACGGGGATGGATGGGAAAAGATACACAAATCTTAGTTCAGAGCTAAGACGGGAATTCGGTGAGAAGGTGGGGAAGCTTGCTCTGGATGGAGGATTCACATGTCCGAACAGGGACGGCAGACTCGGAAACAGAGGCTGCATATATTGCGGTGAAAGAGGTGCAGGTGAGTTCACCCGTAAAAAAATACCAATTTCAGAGCAGATAGGATTCCAGACAGTAGACAACTATAAAAAGTGGGGTGCAGGTAAGTATATTGCATACTTTCAGTCCTTCACAAATACATATGCTCCATTGGACAGGCTTAAGGAGCTATTTGAGGAAGCACTGATGAATCCCGGGATAGTAGGTCTCGCTATAGCCACCAGACCTGACTGCCTGCCCGAGGACATTCTTGACTATCTTGAGGAGCTTGATCGGCGAACATACCTTTGGATCGAGCTTGGACTTCAAACTATCCATCAAGATACAGCAAGCTTGATACGCAGAAGGTATCCTCTTTCCGCTTATAATGAAGCAGTTGAAAAATTAAAGGATAGAAAGCTTCGTACAGTCACACACCTTATACTTGGGCTTCCAGG
>DAIPJA010000094.1:0-7604 GCA_036770525.1 Gudongella sp.
AGGGTTTCGATCTCCTCCGGGGCCGATCCGGCGTAGATCGTCTGGATAACCACATAGGGGAACTGGACGTCAGGGTACATGTCAATACCGAGACGGTTCATGGCTATCATGCCGACAATCAGCAGGGTAAGCACGATACTGGTGATAAGGATGGGGCGTTTGATCGATAAACGGGCTATATTCATGTGTGATAGATCCTCAATAAAAAACTCTCACAGCCAATTGTTAAAATATCGGACTTGTTTAACCAAATGGTTAAATTTCTGCAAGTAAATTTTTCTGGAATACAGTATTTATCTGTCTAAGGTATGGCGGTTGTTTTGTTATATCCTCGCCTTCAAATATTACTTTCCCGGAAGATGGTGCTTCAAATCCACCGATAATCCTTAAAGTAGTAGTCTTTCCGCATCCGCTGGGCCCAAGCAGCGTAAGGAATTCATTTTGGCGAATATATAGATTTATATTCTCAAGAACGGTCGTTTCTCCAAAATCTTTTGAGATATCAATTAAATCTATTGAGTGAAATTTCGTCATTATATCACTTCCTTGCTAAAAATTCGGTGGTGTGCTCACCCATATGAATGTTGCTTCAGTTTTCCCGGCGTTTGATATTGAATGGTCACTATTAGTCCTGTAATAGAAGCTTTCACCCTTTTTTACCTTGTGTTTTTCAGAACCCAGGTTTACGTGTATATTTCCTTGGAGCACGTATCCAAACTCCTCACCTTCATGAGGGTAGTCCTCCTTTGTTTTTCCTCCTGGCTGCAGATTTATGAGGATAGGTTCCATTAGGTTTTTCTGAGCATTTGGAATTATCCACCTTAAGGTGTACTTTAACTCCTCATTTACAGTTTCAAAGGCATCTTCTTTGTGAAATACAATTTTTTCCTCCGTTGCTTCATTGAAGAAATCTTTTAGGTTCGTCCCAAGACCTTCCAATATATCCATAAGAGTTGCAATTGAAGGAGATGTCAGGTCTCTTTCAAGCTGTGATATGAAACCCTTTGTCAGCTCACACCTGTCTGCCAATTCCTCCTGTGTAAGATTTTTCTTTACCCGAAGTGCCTTTATTTTTTCTCCGATATTCATAACACACCCCCTGAAAATCATATATAACTAAACAAATTGTTTATAGTCACTAAACATTCACCATTTAATTATAGTTTAGGCAAGTGTCAGTGTCAATAAAAATAATCGCTGAAATAGATTGCTCTATGTTGAGAAATCAAATTACTGCGCCATTTAACTAAACTTGAAGTTTACCAATGCACTACAAAAAAAAGAACCTTTCGGTTCTGATTTTTTTAATAAATTTTATTCAATATTTACTATCTTCAGGTTAGATAATGCATCCTCTATCATTCCATCAATATCCAAATTACTCTCAGAGTTCAATATATCAACAATTTTTGGTTTCGTCACAGGGTGCTTTGGTAAAAAAACAGAGCAACAATCTTCAAATGGTTGTATGGAGGTCTCATATGTTTCTATATCCTTGGACCACTTGATTATGTCGACTTTATCCATTCCTATCAAAGGTCTTAGGATTGGCATTTCCACAGACCTGTTGATCACATCTACGCTTTGGATAGTCTGGCTGGCTACTTGTCCTAGATTCTCCCCGGTAATCAATGCATCATATCCTCTGGGAGCTGCAAGCTTCTCGGCTATCCTCATCATAAATCTTCTGGAGATTATCGTCATTTCATCCTCCGGACAGCTTCTTCCGATCTCCTTCTGGATATTTAGAAGATTGATGCTGAATATTTTCATGGGCCCTGTATATCTTGCCATGATCCTTGCAAGATCATATATCTTTTCCTCAGCCCTTTCTGAGGTGAAAGGATAAGAGTGAAAATGGATGCAGTCTATATCTACACCTCTTTTAGCCATCAAGAATCCCGCTACAGGACTGTCGATCCCGCCTGATAAAAGTAACAGTCCTCTACCATTTGTCCCCACCGGAAGACCGCCGAAGGCCTTATCTCTCTTAGTATATACATATCCTTTCTCCTTAACATCAACTCTCACAAGTATTTGAGGATCGTGGACATCCACTCTAAGATTATTTGAGTTCTTCAGTATATGGCCACCTATATCTCTCGATATATCAGGCGACTTGAGAGGATATCTTTTGTCTGATCTGGTTACATCCACCTTAAAAGTAAATACCTTCTCCACTTGATCAGTGAATTCTTTGACTGCCAATAACGCTGCTTGTCTTATATCCTCCATGTCCGTCGTAGTTCTGATACATGGGCTGATGTACACAAGTCCAAATACCTTCTTAAGTCTATTGGCTGCTATCTCTTCATAGCCTTCAAGTCCTTCGATATAAATTTTCCCCTGTTCTTTGTAAATGGATATATCGCCGAGGCCCTCCAAGGCACGCCTGATATTCTTAATCAGCTTGTCCTCAAAATATTTTCTGTTCAAACCCTTGAGAACAACCTCTCCCAGGCTGACACTTAAAACCCTGTCCAACTTATCATCTCCTCATTATACTTCTTATTTCAACTGCTGCATTTGTTATCTCACTAACTGCGATGCGAATATCATCCTCCGTGTTTTCATGAGAAAAGCTTATTCTCAGTGTTCCCTCAATACACTTATCATCCAGGCCAATTGCTTCAAGAACATGGCTTTTACTTTTACCCTTTGAGGAACACGCGGAAGTGGTGGATACATAAATATCCTTATCTTCCAGACTATGAACCATAATTTCTCCCCGGGTCCACGGGATAGAAACATTCAATATATACGGAGAAAACAATGGATCTACTGGTGAATTGATTTTTATTTCCGGAATACGTTCAGTTAAAAGCTCTATCATCAATGATTTTAGATAATTGACATGGGCAAACTCATGAACGCTGTCTTTAGAAACAAATGATAAAGCTGTGGAAAGTCCCACAATACCCGGTACATTTTCAGTCCCTGATCGTAAACCTCTTTCCTGATTTCCACCGAAAAGCAAGGGGGGCAGATTAACCCTAGAGTTGAGATACAGTCCTCCTATACCCTTTGGTCCATGAAGTTTGTGACCACTGAATGCATAACTGTCAACACCCCATGTCTTTAAAGACAGTGGCAACTTCGCAAAGGATTGCACTCCATCAAGATGAAAATGGGGCTTTGATTTTGAAGTGCTTAATGCTTTCCTAATTTCCTCAATATCCTGGATGACACCTACCTCGTTATTTACATGTATCACAGTAACAAGTATAGTATCCTCTCTCAGTGACTCCTTCAATTCGTTGATGTCTATCCTTCCGTAATGATCATTCTTTAACCATGTTATTTCGAATCCTTTTTTTTCCAGGTACTTCAGTGTGTTCATAATGGCCGGGTGCTCTATTGATGTAGTTACAATATGTTTCCCCTTGCTGGATTTAAGACTTGCGATTCCCTGGACCACAATATTGTTGCTCTCAGTACCGCCGGATGTAAAGTATATTTCACTTTCTTGAACCTTCAGAAAATCTGCAGTACGATTTCTTGCTTCCTTCACAAGCTTTTCTGCTCTTAGGCCGAGTCTGTGAAGTGAGGAGGGATTACCAAACTCCTCAGCCATTGTCCTTGCTACTGCAGCAACCACCTCAGGTCTGGGACGGGTAGTTGCACAATTATCAAGATAAATCAATCTCTCACCTCTTAATATCCCAGGTCTTCATTGACCAGATAAATAGCAATTTTCCCAACTCCACCAGGCTTCTTATTGATAACAGTTTCAACATTGCAAATTCTTTGAGGAGAATCGCAGTCGCTGCATACACCAGTGTAAACGCATGGCGTTGTAAGGTTAAGTCTTTTTGCATTCATAGGTGCCGCGGTGTGCTCTATTCTATAAATAGCATCCCCGTAATTTCTCACTATTTTGTTTTTACCTGCTACTATATATACTCTCTCATGTCCATAGAACATAGATGAAACCCTATTTCCTGTTCCGTCCTTGTTAATCAGCTTTCCATCCTCAGTCACTGCATTCGTGCTTGTTATGTAAACCTTCGAGCTGGCTGCATTTCTTAGTGCAGCTCCCTTATCCTCGGCTTTCCAGTGCCAATATACAGTGTTCCCTCTTTCAGATAATTGATCATATATCTTCATATCCTGAAGAGTAATGGAACCACCCAACCCAACTGGTTCATCAACTTTTATATCTTCCATCAATGCAGACACAGCTTCTTCTTTTGTACCAAAAACTCTCACATCAAAACCATTCTTTTGCAACGCTCTGACAGCTTTATCCATGATATCGCTCCTTTCTAATTACTTGCTTCTATCATTATATCCAATATTTTCCCCATTTTAAACTGTTTTCTGGATTAATGATAATAAATATCAATATCTTATTGCGTCAATTTATCATATTTGCTATAATCTATATGAGGTTATCCCCCTGGTAACCTCAAGTAAGATCTCTATTCCCAATACCCCTTTTGAACGGTTTTGTTCCATCCTGTGTAAATGGGATGAAAGACTCCAAATACGGAGTCTTCTTTTTTTTTCTAATTCATGTTACTATTTTATTGAGGACATTATTCTATTAGTTCATGAAAATTACAAATGATAATGTGGAGGATATGATGAAGCACAAACTCGCTATGATTTTTACAGGTGGAACAATAGCTATGAAGATAGATCCAGATCTCCATGCAGCTATACCGGCACTGAATGCGGATGAGATCCTTGGGATGATAAAAAATGTCAGAGACTTGACTGATCTGGAGATTATCAATTTCTCAAATCTGCCCAGCCCTCACATTACTCCTGATATAATGATGGAGCTCTATAGAAAAACCAAGGAGCTTTCCGAGGACGAATCTATAACCGGGATAATAATAACCCATGGTACTGATACTCTTGAAGAAACAGCCTATCTGCTGGATCTTCTATTGGATACACCAAAGCCGGTTATCCTTGTAGGAGCTATGAGAAATTTTTCAGAGCTCGGATATGACGGCTCAAGCAATTTGGCTGCAGCAATATGTACGGCCCTTTCCCCCAAATCCCGGGATAAGGGTGTTCTGGTTGTTATGAACAATGAAGTTAACGCAGCTAGTCAGGTAACAAAGACAAATACCTTGTCCCTGGATACCTTTAAATCTCCGGAATTCGGACCTCTTGGTATCGTTGATAATGATGAAGTTATTTATTACAGAAACATGCCTGACAGACAAAGGATACAAACAGATAAGATAGAACAAAAAGTAGCTCTTATAAAAGCAGTACCTGGTCTTGGTTCAGATATATTCAGGTTTTACATCGAGTCTGGCTATAAGGGCATAGTAATTGAGGGTCTTGGCAGAGGGAATGTACCCCCACAGATGATAAGCGGGATAAAACAAGCAATAATTTCTTGTATCCCTGTAGTTTTGGTATCGAGATGCAACACCGGGAGGGTATTGTACACCTACGGGTATGAAGGCGGAGGTAAGCATTTAAGAGACATGGGTGTCATCTTTGGAGGGAACCTTCCTGGACAAAAAGCAAGAATAAAACTTATGCTCTTACTTGGAATGACCAATAATATGGATAACATTAGAGAGGTATTCGAGACTACGATCTGATATTTTCTATAGCATATAACAACGCCTCAGACTAATAAAATAGCTGAGGCGTTAAAATTACATGTTATTTTTCGTTGTTAAGGAACGCAGAAGCATCCTTTGACACCTGCAATATTATTTCAGTCCACTTAAGTTTATTTGCTTCAGTAAATCTTGTGTGAGGTCCAGATATCGAAATACATGCCAAGACCTCACCGTTGGCTCCAAATACCGGAGCCGCCACACATGACACATCATCGTCTCTTTCCTCTACGTCAAAGCCGTAGCCCTTTTCTCTTATTTCTTTCAATTCGTTGAAAAGCTGCTTTTTTGTGGTAATAGTATTATCGGTGAATTTAGTCATAACATAGTCCTTTAGGATCTCATCCCTCTTGCTTTCATCCATGTAAGCAAGAAATATCTTCCCGGATGCTGTACAATGTAAAGGTGCGGTAGCCCCTGTCTTTGTAAACATTTTTATTAGCTTATCACTTTCTTCCTGCGCAATGTAGACAATAGATTTTCTATCCAGAACTGTAAGATTGGCAGTCTCTCCTGTATCCTTCTTAAGCCTCACAAGGAATTGTCTCAGTGCAGTACCTAGATTGTTCTGGCTAAATGCCTTCATTCCCAGCTGCCACAATTTTAAGCTAAGCTGGTATTTTTTTGTCCTCTCGTTCTGTGTTATAAAGTTTGACTCTTTAAGGGTATTCAGCAGATGATATGTAGCGCTCACTCCATACCCTAATCCCTCGCTGATTTCTGTAGCACCCATTTCGTGCTCACTTTCAGCAATATAATTTATTATCTCTATAGCCTTTATCACTGAACCTATGGTTTTCCTCTGTTTAGTCTCTAATTCCAAATCGGCTTCCTCCCAAATATATGATATAATTATTGTATACTATTTTTCCTATTAGTAAAAGCAATATTTATATTCAAAAATTTAAGGAGCTGTAATTTATGGAAATATTAAGGATACCTATCAATCCCAACCCAGGAGAATATCCATTTGTCGATCTTAAGAAGCTTTTGATCCTGGACATTGAAACCACAGGACTTTCAAGCAAATTTAACTGGATATATCTTGTAGGTCTCGCTTACTATGACACAGTAAGTAAGGAGTGGTTTATTGAACAGTTGTTTGCTGAAAATTCTTCAGAGGAAAAGGACATACTTTTAGCTCTCCTACCCTATTTGACTGCAAGATCCCTTGTCGTCACGTATAACGGGGATACCTTTGATATTCCTTTCATAAAGACTAGAATGGATAAAAATGGTATCTCTATGCCTAAAATAGAATCTTTGGATCTCTATAAGCTGCTTAAGAACAGCAGTATCTTTTTCAACTTTCCAAATCTCAAGTTGAAAACAGTTGAAGAAAGCTTGGGAATTTTTCGCGAAGATCAGTATTCTGGAAAAGAATGTATTGATTTCTACAAAGAATTCACAGAAACCGGCTCTGCTTATTTAAGAGAAATCGTATTAAGACATAATCATGATGATCTCTGCTCTATGCCTGGATTACTAAGTCTTATACGCATCATTCATGACAGTAAAAAAGTAAGGATCCTTGACGATGATCATATAATAGATCTTCATATCGTTGAGCTTGGAACTACCGGAGAGATGTTGAACATAAATGGCAGCTATACCTCTGATTGTAATATGCCTATACGCTTCTATGCACAGGGGTGGTCAATCGACCTTAGAGATGACAACACTTTCAATATATCCTATGAGCTAATCTATGCAACAAATGAGGATGATATAAAGATTGCTCTAATTGATTTAAGCAATCTGGGATTCATCGGAGAAGGCTTTTCAAGCATGGATATGAGTATACCAAGCGGATATGTGATTGTATCAGCTGGAAAAAATCTGAATATCGAAAATATCAAATCACTGATCAGGGAGCATATTTTATCTATATTGGTTTAAAACAAAAAAACTCATCGAAATGATGAGTTTTTCTCTTTGGTGGGCCTTCAGGGACTCGAACCCCGGACCTACCGGTTATGAGCCGGGCGCTCTAACCGACTGAGCTAAAGGCCC
>DAIPJA010000095.1:0-7596 GCA_036770525.1 Gudongella sp.
ATGTGTAAATAATGACCCTCACATGGCAGAAGGCAGGGTAGGTTATGAGAGGATAATAAACAGCTATAAATACAGGACATTGCTTGATAACGGGGTAAGGATGTGCATATCATCAGATTGTCCTGTCGATTCCCTTGTCCCTATGGACAGTCTGTATGTGGCCACTACAAGAAAAGATTACAGCGGATACCCTGAGGATGGCTGGTACCCAGAGGAAAAACTAACCATGGACCAGGCTGTGTATTGCTTCACTATGGGTTCAGCCTACGCAAGCTTCGAGGAGGATGTAAAGGGGTCCATAGAACCAGGCAAGTTGGCTGATATCGTAGTGCTTTCAGATGACCCATTTGAGTCTTATGAACAGGATATCAGAAGGATCAAGCCTGTTATGACTATTATGAACGGGACAATAAGATACGAGAAATTATAAACGACTGCGATAGTATTGTACTGCTAAGGCAGCCGTAGATTTTTAATTTATTTGATTGATATCTTTTTGTAAATAATACCGAGCTCTTAAGAGAAGTCATAGTTTATTTAAACTCCAGAAACGTAGCAGGTATGGCCATAAAAACGTCCAGATACCTCTCCAGGATACCTGATGAGATTATCGAACTGGCAGATGATTTGAACTTCCCGATAATTGAAGTGCCCTACAGAGAAGCCTGGATCGACATTATATCTCAGATCAATTCAATAGCGATAAACAGGTTTCTAACATCGGTTATTGAGAAGCATCTTCTGAAGGTTATACCCCTGAAGCCCTACAGCTTAAAGAAGAAGGTGGATGATATTCTCGTAAGCATGTACCATGAGATAAATGTACCTGTATCGGTACTTAATCTGGTTGACAAAACAATATTCACCTATCCCTTGGGTTTTCAGCCTGATGAAAGGATCTTAAGCTATAATCCGGCAGAGGAGTATGGCTTCAGTCATAGAGTTGATGTAATATCGGACAAACCAAATGTTTTCAGATATACAGACCTTGAGTCACCGGACAACGGTTCATGGCTGGTTATGACCATTACAATAAAGGGTCTGACAATCTCCAAGGTAATCGTGTGGGAAGGTCACACTGAAATGGATTACTACAACCTTTTCTCGCTTAAAATAGCGATAGCACTATTATATGAGCTTTATGAGCATATCTACTCTATGAATTTCATCGAGGGCAGGTATTACGATGAATTTCTTTATTCCTTGATAAATGGTGAGATTGAAAACAAGCAAAAACTGATTGGGTATACAGAAAATTTTCTGAACTTCAATCTGAATCTGGACAGCAGCTTCCTGTGTGTATGTATAAAGCAAAAGGAAGGAAAGCCATCCTTGTTCAACGAAAGGGAGCGAATGTTCAACACAGTATTTTACAAGCTGCCTGGCTATCAATCGATCCTAGGTGTCATAGACGATAATACATTGGCAATTTTATATGATACAGAAAAGTTTACTAAGCCGGTAGACGATATAAAAAGGGAGGTGTCAGTTATCCTGGAGGAGTTAGACTACATACTTCCTAAACGAAGCTTTAAAGCTGGCATAGGAGAGCCGGCAGTTACTGTGATGCATTCGAAACGAAGCTTTATGGAATCTAAGAAAGCAATAGAAATTGGTTCTTACTTATACCCTGAGAGAAACATAGTTACATTCAGTGAGCTTGGACCCTTTGGAGTTTTAAGATACGAGGATGTTGAAAAGAAGAATTTTGGCAGCAGTTTCAATGTACTTGAGCCTCTTTTAAAGGAAGAGGATGGGAAGGAATTGATCGAAACATTGAAGGTCTACCTGGAAAATGGATCTAATTGTAATAAAGCGGCTGCAAAGCTTTATATCCACAGCAATACGGTTAGATACAGAGTTGCCAAAATCCAAGAGATATGTAATATCGACCTTGATGATTATATCGAGAGACTAAAGCTCGAAATCACCCTTCGCTTTATTGAGTAGCAGAGGATGGCAGTCAATTAATTACCAAATAATATAAGCTCCATCCGCATTTTGGCATCTTAATGTGCTATAATAGTAACGAACGAAATCGTTTCTTATAGCTGCCTTGAAAGGAGATATGATATGGATGCCGATCTATTAAGCAGATACATCATCGCTCTAACTAATTTATATGGGGTTGTCCCTGAAAAAAAGGTAGTTGAAGTATACAATCTTTATAATATCCCAAGAGCCAATCTGGGAGATCTGGAGATGTCAGTATCGAGAATGAACCTGGCTGCTCATCTTGTAACAAGGAAGGCAGGCTATTTTATCAAGGATTATTTGATCTTTGAGGACAGGTATCTGGAACTTCTGGAGGAACAGGGAGATATAGACTTCTATATCCCGGGACCTGAGGAGATAATTCGATACGAGGACGAGTTTTACTTTCAGTCCTCGAAGGAGTTCAAAGACTTTGAAAGCTGTCTAAACGATTACTTTGAACTGGAACCATCTACACATAAGCAAATAGTTGAGCTACTTATGATGGACTGCCAGCTTGGGTTTGACATAAAGAGTATCCTTTCTGAGCTTGAAAGGAAAAGACTTAATTTTGAATCCATAGTCGATAGGAACAATTTCATGCACGCTTTTAAGAAAATTTGTCGAACTTCAAGAAAATGGCAATACCGGGGTCATACATATAATGAACTTTATTCAGGAAAGAGAGTTAATGGAGTAAAGGAGAAATTCAGGAAAATTCTTAAGGGTTCCTGAGCATAAATAAAATATCTTTTGGGAGGCTTATATGACCGATTATCTAAAGCAGGCTAAAAACATAGAGAGTGAAATAATTGCCAACAGAAGGACTATACACAGATTTGCTGAGATAGGATTCCAGCTGGATAAGACTGTCGATTTTGTAGAAGCCAAGCTGAAGGAGTATGGTCTGGAGCCTAAAAGAATAGGCAAGGCTGGAGTAACAGCAGTGGTCGGTAAATCCGGAAATACGATCCTTTTAAGAGCTGACATGGATGCATTGCCAATGAAGGAGGAGACAGGGCTGGAATTTGCATCTGAGACAGGAAATTGCCATTCCTGCGGGCATGACTGTCACACAGCCATGTTATTGGGAGCTGCAAAGCTGCTCAAGGATAACGAGGATGAGCTTGAGGGTACTGTAAAACTAATGTTTCAGCCGGCAGAAGAGCTTCTTGCAGGTGCAGTCGATATGATCGAGGCAGGGATACTGGAGGACCCAAAGGTCGACGCAGCATTGGCGATCCATATATACGTTGGAAATGAGCTCTCCAAAAGCGGAACTGTTGCATACGCTAAAGGACCGGCGCTGTTTTCCGGAGATGCCATAAAGATAACCATCAAAGGGCAGAATGCCCATGGCAGCACACCGGAAAAGGGGATTGATGCAATCAATATAGCAGCACATACGGTAATAGCATTGCAGGAGATAATAGCAAGGGAAACCTCGTGTATGGACAACTCAGTTGTCCTTGTGGGAAAGATATATGGTGGAGATACTGTCAATACACTTGCAGGGAATGCTGTTCTTGAGGTTTCTGTGCGAGCTACGACCCAGGATAACAGGGAATTTCTGATTAAAAGGATAAGGGAGATAGCAGAAAGCGTTGCAGGGACCTTTAGAGGAGAAGCTATCGTTGAGCACCAGTATGGCATGGGTCCATTGTACAATGATCCTGCATTGAGCGATGATATGGCAGGATACTGTGAGGAACTCCTTGGAGAGGGCACAACCTTTAGAATACCTTTAGCCGTGGGTACTGAGGACTTTACTTCCATAGCGTCAAGGGTTCCTTCCGTAATGCTGAATCTGGGTATGGGAAGTAAAGATGAAGGCTACACATACTCCATGCACAACCCGTCAATGGTTGTAAACGAAGAGGTCCTACATAAGGGAGCAGCTATTTATGCCTATGGAGCAATGAGGTACCTGAAGAAAATATAATAATTTTTCGATAAGGGGTTTACAAATCATTTATATGGTGGTATTCTTTATAATATTAATTTAGTGTGATAACGCAATGACGAGAAAGAGTAATCGTGTCCCAAGCAATTAGAGAGCCGGCGGTTGGTGGAAGCAGGCAGCAAAGGTACGATGAACACATCTCTGAGCGGGCTGGTGAAATCAGAAATGATAGTAGCCGGGTTCGGGAGCTCCCGTTATTGGGCAAGGGTATAGATTTTTTGTACCCCATGAGGGCGGTGTTGTGAAACATCGCTGAATAGAGGTGGAACCACGGAGCTTAGCTCCCGTCCTCTGGCAAATGCCGGAGAATGGGAGCTATTTATTTTTACAAAAACAGGAGGAGAGGTAAAAATGGGAAAAATCAATAAAAAAGGCATAATGATTTTTTTAACGGCAGTAATGATCACCTTAACAGCAACAGCTTGCAATCAAGGCAGCAGCGAAAGCTCTGAGGCACCAGTGAACAGACTTGAAGCAATTATAGAGAGAGGATATATTGAGGTCGCTACAGAGCCTTATTTTGCACCATATGAATTCATCGATCCAAGCAAGCAGGGTGACGAGCAATATGTAGGTAGTGATATGGAGCTGGCGAAGTACATAGCAGAGGAATTAGGAGTCGAGCTTAGGATTGTACCTCTGGAGTTTTCAGCAGTTCTTGGGAGCATTACTGAAGGCAAGTACGATCTTGCCATATCTGCTCTATCATATATACCTTCAAGAGCAGAAGCAATGAATATGTCCAAGGGTTATTATTTTGCTGAGAACGCCCCGGGTCATGGCTTACTTATAAGAAAGGCAGACAAGGACATAATAAGTGGTCCCGATGATCTTTCAGATAAAACAGTGGTAGCACAAAGTGGATCGCTGCAAGAGCTTTTCGTTAACGAACAGGTTCCTAAGTTCAAGGAATTCAAAAGAGTATCAGCAACAACAGATGGTTTTCTAATGGTCCAGGAGGGGAAAGCAGATGCTTGTGCCGCATCGATTCCCATGGCACAGCTTTATGTCGAGGCAAATCCGGATGCAGATTTGATGGTTGTCGAAGGATTTGAATTCATAATGGACGAGGAAACTGCCGGAACCAGGATCGGGATCCCAAAGGGCGAGGATGAGCTGACTGAAAAAATCAACTCAATAATAGATGAAGTACTCCAATCAGGAATTTTTGAGGATTGGCATATAGAGTATACAGAGTATGCAAAGAGCTTGGGTCTGTAGTGATCCAATTGTTATTAAATACTATCAGTGAAGGAGAAGCTGTGAATGATTGACACAATTATAAAGCTATGGAGTAAATATGATTATGTATATATCGACGGTTTATTGGGAACTCTCTGGCTGGCTGCTGTTACTGTTATGGCAGCCACCGCAGTCGGGACCATTATCGCACTGATGCGGCTTTCAGGGGTTAGACTATTGGATAGGTTCACCGTGCTTTATATTGGTGTTCTAAGGGGCACGCCTATCCTTCTTCAGCTTTATTTTTTCTGGCTGACACTGCCAAAAATATCACCTATAACCTTGTCAGATACTGCGTGTATAGTCATAGCTTTGATCGTTAATGCCAGTGCATATGTCGCTGAGGTCATACGAGCCGGTATCCAGGCTGTGGACAAAGGGCAGAAAGAAGCTGCCAAGAGCTTGGGCTTAAGTGACAGGAACACATTCAGATATATTGTGTTTCCCCAAGCCATTAAGAATATTCTTCCGGCACTCGGCAACGAATACATTACCATGGTCAAGCAAACATCATTGGCATCAGTCTTTTTCGTTCAGGAGCTTATGACTTCGTACAGGACAGTACAATCAGCCACCTTTCTTGCGATCCCTTCACTGGTAATAGTTGGGGTGATTTACCTGGTGGTAACTACGATCCTGTCAAAAGGACTTAATTTATTTGAAAGGAGGCTCCAGAGAAATGAGTGAAAGTAAGGAGCTAATCTATGTAGTAGATTTGTGCAAGCAATTTGGTGAACTTAAGGTTCTTAAAAATATTACTGAGACCATACACGAGGGAGAGGTCGTATCAATAATTGGACCCTCCGGGAGCGGGAAGAGCACATTTCTGAGATGCCTTAATTTATTGGAGAAGCCGAGCAGCGGGAAGGTGATTTTCAAGGGGGTAGACCTTGCAGATAAAAACATCGATGTAGATAAACACAGGCAAAAGATAGGCATGGTCTTTCAGCTTTTCAATGTTTTCCCACACATGATGGTTCTTGAAAACATAACTCTTGCTCCTATGCTGGAGAGAAAGATATCAAAGGCTCAAGCTGATGACCAGGCGGTTGAACTTCTTAAAAGAGTAGGGCTTCTGGATAAAAAGGATGAATATCCTACCAGATTGTCCGGAGGACAAAAACAAAGGCTTGCCATCGTTAGAGCCTTGGCAATGGAACCGGATGTAATGCTGTTTGACGAGTCAACCAGTGCTCTGGATCCGGAAATGGTCAAGGAGGTGCTCGATGTCATCAAGTCGCTGGTAGTAGCAGGAATGACCATAGTTATAGTGACACATGAGATGGCATTTGCAAGAGAAGTTAGCGACAGGGTTCTGTTTATGGCAGATGGAGAGATAGTTGAGCAGGGAAGTCCCGAAAGCTTGTTTCTTGATCCAAAGAATGACAGGACGAAGGATTTTCTTAGCAAAGTTCTATGATCAAAGGAGAGACTAAATGAAAGACCTTGAGTATATTTCAAATGCCATTGATAAGAGAGCTGATGAACTCTCTGAAATAGCCACAAAAATATGGGAGTTTGCTGAGTTGCCATATGAGGAATTTAATTCATCCAGACTACTGAAAAATAAGCTTAAGTCCGAAGGATTTGATGTGGAGGAAGGTGTAGCTGATATGCCCACAGCCTTTACCGCAAGATGGGGAGAAGGTAAGCCTGTATTTGGATTTCTGGGTGAATTTGACGCACTTGATTCATTGAGCCAGAAAAGAGAGATAGCAGTAAAGAGTCCTATATGTGAAGGTGCTCCTGGCCATGGCTGCGGCCACAACGTCCTGGGTGCTGGCTCACTGGGAGCTGCTCTGGCTGCTAAGGATTACATGATTGAAACAGGGAAAATGGGGTCAGTAATTTATTTTGGATGTCCAGCGGAGGAAGGGGCAGGCTCTAAGCAGTTTATGGCCAGGGCTGGAGTTTTCGATGACGTGGACTTTGTTTACACATGGCATCCATCCGATATAACTCAAGTCCAGTCTGACAGAACGGTTGCCATAATGGGGGCAAATTTCAGATTCGCGGGAACGACAGCTCATGCCGGAAGTACACCTCATCTTGGGAGGAGTGCGCTTGATGCTGCTGAGCTGATGAGTGTGGGAGTTAACTATTTAAGAGAGCATATGATAGATCAGGCGAGGGTCCATTATGCATACTCTGATACGGGTGGTACGGCTCCCAATGTGGTGCAAGATCGGGCAACAGTCAAATATGAGGTCAGGTCACCTAAAGTAAGGCAGGTTAATGAGCTTTTCGAAAGAGTGGTAAATGTGGCAAAAGGAGCAGCGCTTATGACAGGCACGAGGATGGACTATGAGGTAACCATGGCCTTCTCGGATTATATAACCAACGATGCGCTTGCTGTGATAGCGGATCGGGCTTTAAGAGATGTGGGAGCTCCAGCTTGGGATGAGGATGACTTTAAG
>DAIPJA010000096.1:0-7565 GCA_036770525.1 Gudongella sp.
CCACTCTTCCGGTAAATCTTGAGACAGTGCAAAAGATGGGGGTATCCAAACGAGTCGCATCATTCACGATACCTCTTGGTGCTACAATAAATATGGATGGTACTGCAATAATGCAGGGAGTTGCATCGTTATTCATAGCCCAGGCATATGGGATAGAAATGACACTTCCAATGATGCTGACCATTATATTGACTGCTACCTTGGCATCCATAGGTACAGCTGGAGTACCTGGAGCTGGTGCAATAATGCTCTCTATGGTGCTCCAATCAGTAGGTCTTCCTCTTGAGGGGCTTGGACTTATAATGGGCATCGACAGACTTGTAGATATGGGAAGGACTTCCATAAATGTAACTGGCGATGCAGTTTGTACATCGATCATTGCAAAAAGTGAAAATGCAATGGACCTTGAGGTATTCAACAGCTAAATAAATGTTTACCTGCCCCCTGACCTATGGTTAGGGGGTTTTCTTATGTCCTTCAATCTGGTAGGATATATTTTAGGAGGTTGATGGAATTGGAAATTGGTAAAGTACCCAATGAGCTTCTGGGAAAGCTTGTTTTCAGCAATATCACATATAAGAGAGATGAAGTGCTGGCACGCCCCGGTATAGGCGAAGACACAGGTGTTATGGATCTTGGAGGAGAGCTGTGTGTGGTGAGCACAGACCCTATCACAGGAGCTACGAAGGGACTTGGTGCCCTGGCAATACACGTATCCTGTAATGATGCAGCTACAAGAGGAGCAGAGCCTGTTGGTATACTCCTGACCATTTTATGCCCTCCAGGGACAGCAGAGGAGGAGCTTGAGCTGATCATGAAGGATGCAGGAAGAGCAGCGGGAGAAGCAAGAGTCGAGATAATCGGAGGACACACGGAGGTGACCGACGCAGTCACAAGGATAGTGTTAAGCTCAACCGTAATTGCAAGGATGAAAAGGGAGCACTTCAAGGGTTATCAGGGTATAAGCTCCGGAGATAAGGTCGTACTTACTAAATGGATCGGGCTCGAAGGGACCCACATCCTGGCATCAGAGCTGGAAGCAAGGCTTAAAGAGCATTTGACTCAGGAGGAGTTAAATGAGGCAAAAGATCTTTCGCAGCATCTAAGCGTTGTAAAAGAAGGACTTTTAGGAAGAAACCATGGAGTGCTTTATATGCATGATGTGACGGAGGGCGGCATTTACGGAGCTATCTGGGAGACAGGTGAAGCGACTGGTAAGGGCGTGACTCTTTATGAGGAAAAGCTTCCAATAAAAGACGTAACGAAAAAGATTTGCCATATACTCGACATAGATCCCAGAAAGCTTATATCCAGCGGAAGCATGATAATGGTAGTCCCCGAAAGGAATGCGGATGCTCTTTTAAGAGACCTTGATAATAATGGGGTAAAGGCAACTATTGTTGGAGAAATAACCCACAGAGGTATCGAATCAGTAACAGGAGACAGGAAGGTACCCATACCACCTCCTGGGAGTGATGAGCTTTACAGAGCTCTTCAGCTATAATTTCACATATTACATTATGGTTACATTATCCGCCCTTTCGTTGAAAGGGCGGTAATATTTTGATATAAATATGCTAACAGGACACAGCATGTTTTGAAAGGAGGGGCTTATGAAGCGCAGCTTGATTTTACTTATACTACTAATGATTATAATAGCATCCTTTAATATATCCTTTGGAAGCTCGAATATACCTCAGGTGGACGTTAAGGTGGACGGAAAGTCCATGAAGGTTCCAAGGGTTTCTTTAATGCTTGATGGAAGCAGCCTCTCTACTGTGGTCCCGCCTGTAATAATGGGCGACAGGACTCTTGTTCCCATAAGGTTCATGGAGAGTCTGGGAGCACAGATCGGATGGGATAATGCAACCCAAACTGCCACGGTTGTACATAACTCGGCAGTAGTTAGCATGAGTATAAACAGCGATAAGGTACTGGTGAATGGGCAATCTATGCAGCTTGATCAGGGCTCAATTCCAAAGCTTGTGACCTTCACCGCTATGAACAACGACTCAAGGACAATGGTTCCTGTGAGATTCGTATCCCAGGTTCTTGGCTATAATGTGAACTGGGATCCAAGCAGCTATACCGCCATAATAGATTCTCCAAAGACGGAGGCTCCTCAAACAACTGGAACTTCAACAATTACAGCGATATCAGCAGTAAAAGGAAGTACTGGAAAGTATAGGATAAAAATCACAAGCGATAAAGCCCTGCAATATGACTCTATGTATCTTGAAGGATCAGGCAAGCTGGTGCTGGATTTTAAGGATGCAAGACTTAATATCCCGGGTAAGATTGATGCGCCTGGAGACTTTACTCTGGAGGAGGATCTGATACAAAGAGTTCAATACTCTCAGTTTACTATCCCCCCGAATCCCTACACCACGAGACTGGTGCTTACCCTTAGTGAAAATGCTGAGTTCAGCTTTGTGGCATCAGAGGATGGGACATCCTCAGTCATTGCATTTGATGATAATCAGATCACTGGGATATACCGGGATGAAGAGGACAACAGAGATTTCTTACTCGTTGAGGGAGTGACGATACCGGAGTATAATGTCATAGAATTAACAAACCCGACCAGAACAGTAATAGATATCATGGACGCAACACTTTATGGCGAGCAATACCAGACCTTTGATTACAGTCTGGGAATAATAAAGCAGGTTAGAGCCTCCCAATTTGTAGCTGATAAAAACTACAGCTCCAACGACAGAATAGTAAGGGTAGTTCTCGATATAAAGGATGGAGTAGACAATCCAAAGGTTCTAATAGTTCCAACTGAGGAGGGTCTGCGGATATACCCTGAGGAGAACATATGGGAGGATTTCTCCTATGAAAACTTGGGTAGGGAAGCAAAGCTTCTGTTCAAGCATATGGAGAGAGTTGAGGCCGATTTCGAGTATGATGAGGTAAGAAAAGAGCTATTTATTAAAATTCCTTCAGATTCAACCAATCTTCCGGAGGGGAGCTTCGTCATAAAGGACAACCTGGTTAATCAGGTTGAGGTCTCAAGGGGGAGATCCACGACTGAAATCACCGTAGGCTTTAGAAGAAGTGTAAATATTGAGCTTTTATCCCGGGAAAGAGATTATTCACTCGAGCTTCTTGCAGCAAGGAATGAGAATATCGATCCAAATGCAAGAACAATCGTTATAGACGCAGGCCACGGCGGAAAGGACCCTGGTGCAATTTCTATCACCGGATATCAGGAGAAGGCAGTAAACCTTTCAATGGCACTTCAGCTTGAAGAGGCACTTAAGGCTCAGGGATACAACGTGATCCTTACAAGAAATGAGGATTTATTCGTTGATCTTTATGACAGGGCCAGAATAGCCAATAGTCTTAACGCAGACATCTTCATAAGTATGCATGCAAATTCAAACATCAAAAGCAGCATAACAGGCCTTGAGGTATTATATTGCCCTGCTACGTCAAGTGAATTCAAGCTTGAGGACCAATATCCATTTGCCGACACCGTCTATTCAAGCATAATCAGAAATACTGGAATTCCTGGTAGAGGCGTCATCAAGCGGCCTGAGCTTGTAGTCCTTAGAGAGACCATCATGCCTGCTATCCTGATAGAGATAGGTTATCTGTCAAATCCACAGGATGAAGCTCTGGTTAGAGACCCAGCTTATCAAATGAGGGTTGTTCAGGGAATTACTGAAGGGATAGCACAGTATTTTCAGTTATACTAATGCCGGTATGGACTAAATTGAAGTGATAGATTATATTAAAATAAGAATATTGATACAAGGGAAGGCTAGCCTTCCCTTGTATATATTGAAAGGAGATAGTATATGGAGGCACTTTTAGGTTATGCGCTCATATTTATGGCAAGGGTCGTTGATGTATCCATGGCAACCACAAGGACTCTCATGGTGGTCCAGGGCAGAAGACTGCAGGCTGCTGCCATAGGTTTTTTTGAGGTAGGAATATACGTTACCGCACTTGGTAAGGTCGTAAGCTCACTTGATAATCCACTTAATCTATTGGCTTACTGCGCGGGCTTTGCTGCAGGTAACTTCGTCGGAATAACGATTGAAAACAAGATAGCAATGGGTAACCTTTCTGCTCAGATAATTTTGAAAAGCTCCAGCGAAAGCGATCTCGTAGATGCGTTGAGATGTAACGGCTTTGGTGTGACGATACTGGAAGCCCAGGGTATCGAGGGGCCAAGAGAGATCCTGAACGTCGTCCTAAACAGGAAGGATATGCAAAAGCTGAAATCAGTGGTGGATTCAGTAGACAATAATGCCTTCATAACCATAAACAATATAACGCCTGTCAGAGGCGGATATTTTGCGCCTATGAAGAAATAACAAACCCCCATGAGGGGTTTTTTGGTGTCTTTTAACATAAGAGGCCAAATTTTTGATAGAATGTAGATATCAATCTATCTAAGGAGAGAAAATAAATGAGAATAGACAACAGAAGCAACGATCAACTGAGACCCGTAAAAATTACCAGAGACTACCTATTGCATCCATATGGGTCTGTATTGATAGAGATGGGGAACACTAAGGTGATCTGTACAGCCATGGTCGAGGAAAAGGTACCTCCATTCCTTAAAGGAACAGGACAGGGATGGGTAACCTCCGAATACTCAATGCTGCCAGGAAGCACTATGCAAAGAAAAATAAGGGACTCGACAAAGGGCAGGATAGACGGAAGAAACCAGGAGATCCAGAGGCTGATCGGAAGGTCATTAAGATCGGTGGTGGATATGTCGAAGCTGGGTGAGAGGACTATCTGGATCGACTGTGACGTCATACAGGCTGATGGAGGTACAAGGACAGCATCGATTACCGGAGCGTACATAGCACTAGTAGATGCCGTATGCAAGCTGAGAGAAGAAAAGCTTCTCCATAAGTTTCCCATAACAGGATTTCTATCAGCAATAAGCGTTGGAATATCGGAGGAGGGACCTATACTGGACCTATGCTATGAGGAGGACCATGTTGCACTGGTCGACATGAATGTGGTCATGGGTGATGAAGGAAGCTTCGTAGAGGTACAGGGAACTGCAGAGGGAGCAGTTTATACAAGAGCTCAGCTCGATCAGCTTCTGGATCTGGCGGAAAAGGGAAACAGGGAGCTTATTGCCCTTCAAAAAGAGATTCTGGGAACTGAGATCACAGCACTTATCCAGGAGGCATAGCATGAGAAAGCTTGTAATTTCAACCAGCAATAAGAATAAGGTAAATGAAATAAGAGAGATACTAAAGGATCTGCCAGTAGAAATACTATCCAAGGATGAAGCCGGGCTTGGACACCTCGAGGTGGTCGAAGACGGAGACACTCTTGAGTTTAACAGCCTTAAAAAAGCGAGGGCGCTTAAAGAGCTGACTCCTTACATGGTCATGGCTGATGATTCGGGGCTATTCGTAGATGCCCTGAATGGTGAACCAGGGGTTTATTCATCCAGATATGGCGGTGAGGATGGTAACGACAAGCTAAACAATGAGACATTGCTGAGGAATCTGAAAGATAAGCATAGAACTGCAGCGTTCCGCTCAGTAATAGCTCTTATCGATGAAAAAGGCAATGAATATGTAATGGAAGGTATTTGCAGAGGCAGCCTCCTGGAGGAAGAAAAGGGAGTAAACGGTTTCGGGTATGACCCGCTCTTTGTTCCTGAGGGCTACCATAAAAGCTTCGCTGAGATGCCATACGAGGTAAAGAATTCCATCAGTCATAGAAGAAGGGCAATAGACGGCCTAAGGGAAGTATTGGCAAGATTATTGGGTGAGGAAAATGAGAATACTTGTCGTTAGCGATACACACAGCCATGTTCAGGGAATACTTTCAAAGCTTAAGGAGGAAAAGGAATTCGATATGCTTGTGTTCCTCGGAGACTTTGCTTCCGACGGCGAAAAGATCAAGGAAATGCTTAAAATACCATCGCACATTATAGCCGGGAATGGAGATTGGCAGACCAACTACCCCAGAGAGCAGCATATAACTGTTGAGGGGAAAAAGATCCTACTGACCCACGGACATAAGTATAATGTTAAAAATGACCTTAACAGACTCTACTATCATGCCCTTGAATCGGGTGCAAATGTTGTGCTTTTTGGACACACGCACATACCGATGAGAAGGATCGACGAGAATCTAATAATGATGAATCCGGGAAGTCCTTCTCTGCCCAGAGGCGGGCTTACCACAGGCAGCTACGGAGTCCTGGAGATAGGGACAAAGATAGAAGCAAAGATATGCTATATGAGGCAGGGATAACAGATGGATTCACCACTTGATTTTTTACACCTTGATATGGATGCATTCTTTGCATCAGTTGAAGAGGTGGATAACCCTTCGCTGAGAGGAAAACCAGTTATAGTTGGAGGCAGAAGCCAGAGAGGGATCGTAACAACCTGCAATTACGAGGCCAGGAAGTACGGAATCCACTCGGCAATGCCGATTTTTATGGCACGAGAAAGATGCCCCCATGGGATATATCTGCCTGGCAGAATGAACAGGTATCAAGAGATATCAAGGAAGGTATTCTCAATACTAAGAGAGATCACACCAAGAATAGAGCCTTTGTCGATCGATGAGGCATATATGGACATCTCCGGAATCGAAATGAAGCCTGAGGAACTGGCTAATATGATCAAGGAGCGGGTGCTGGAGGAAACCGGTCTGACATTATCAGTTGGTGTATCATACAATAAATTCCTTGCAAAGCTTGCTTCGGATTGGAACAAACCAAACGGCTTCATGAAGATAACAAAGGATATGATGCCACAGATCCTCTTCCCATTGTCTGTTGGCAAGGTCTATGGGATCGGTGCAAAATCAAGAAAGAAGCTTGAAGACATAGGAATATACACAATAGAAGATTTGTATGGGCTAAGCGAGGATTTCCTGGTCGATTTCTTTGGCAAATGGGGCAAGGAGATATACGACAGGATAAGAGGGATCGATCCAAGAGAAATTGAGACCACAAGAGAGAGAAAGTCCATAGGCGTAGAGAGGACCTTCAGACCTACAAGGGACAAAAAGCTTCTGGATAAATTCCTGATGGATTATGCGAAGGAGCTTGAGGATGATCTTATTAAAAGACATCTCCATGGCCGCACGCTTACGGTAAAGATCAAGGATGAGGATTTTGAAAGCCATACAAAATCAAGGACCTATCATAGGTACATAAGCGACAAGGATGAGATTTATGAGCTTTCCAGGACACTCTTCGATGAAATGGAATGGGATAAAAGCCTGAGACTCCTTGGAATATCTCTAAGCAATCTGATGGATAAAAACCTTCACCAGCTCTCATTTCTTGAGGATGAAAATTTCCAATGAACCACAAAGGTCATATTGACATCATAAATCAACCCTGCTATAATCATATAAGTCAGCACAAAAAGTGCTGGGAGTGCGGCAGTAAATTGGGATCGGCAGCAAAGGTTTTATTGTTGCGGGTGTAGCTCAGTGGTAGAGCACTGGCTTCCCAAGCCAAGTGCGAGGGTTCGATTCCCTTCACCCGCTCCAAAATTACATGGTGGATATGGCCTAGCTGGTTAGGGCGCCAGATTGTGGCTCTGGAGGTCGTG
>DAIPJA010000097.1:0-7469 GCA_036770525.1 Gudongella sp.
TCCTTGCTTTTCCCTTCAGATTTTATTTTTTCTACCACCTTTGCCTCAGTAGAGATGCTGGCATGATCCGTTCCTGGCAGCCAAAGAGCGGAATAACCCTCCATCCTCTTCCACCTGATAAGGATGTCCTGAATAGTATTATTCAGAGCATGTCCCATGTGTAAGCTTCCCGTTACATTTGGCGGAGGCATCATTATTGTGTATGGCTTTTTATTCTTGTCAATTTCAGGTGTGAAATACCCTCTGTCGTTCCAGAACTTATAAAGTCTGTCTTCAAATTCCTTTGGATCATAATTCTTTGGTAGATTCTCTAGCATAGATTCCCCTCCTTAAAAATAAAAAAACCCTCATCCGTGTAAGGACGAAGGGTTCGCGGTACCACCTTAATTCCACAGCTAAAGCTGAGGCACTTATATGAAATAACGGTTCCCCGTGCAGACCTAGATTAATCAGTCTGCAAGCTCAAAAGCGACCTTCATCATATTCCTGCTGCGGCTCTTCCACCAGTGAGCCTGCTCTCTATTAGGGAATCTGATTACTCCTCTTTTTCAAAGCCATTGATATAATTGTCCTAATTATAAAATATGGGAGACTATTTGTCAATCTCGCCTTTTTTATCATCCACAAGTCTTCTGAAAATCATCAGGTAATTAATAAAAGCCAGGATGTTAAGAGCTAAGGTCAATGTAAGTAGCAAAAAGGAAACATTAAAGGATATCTTGGTTATTATAGATAATATTGAAGCATATAATGAAAACGTTGCTACCTTCCCAAATTTATTGGAAGGGATCACAGATCTCTTATGCTTCAAGTATAAAAGTCCTCCTCCCAGGATCATCACTATTTCCTTTATGAGCATCGGTATCAGAACCCATACAGGAATCAATCCTACAGAGGTAAATGTGAAAAGTACTGCAAAGCTCATCAGCTTATCAGCGAAGGGATCCATCAATGCACCAAGCTTACTCTCTAGATTATAACGTCGAGCAATGAATCCATCTGCAACATCGGATATCCCTGCTAGAATAAATATGAGTCCTGAAAATAGTATACTATTCTCCGTTCCTGAGTAAAATATGAACAGGTAAATGGGGATTAATAGTATTCTAAAAAAGGTGATCACATTAGGCAGTGTCATATTGGGCTCCTTCTGGGATTGTTAATAAATTTACATAGTACGATATTATCCAATGACAAATATTTTGTCAAATAAAATCACTTCTTTTTAGGATTTGCCTCCTCTATTGACTTGAGCTTGCGCCACAATGTCGTTACGCTGATCCCTAGTCTTTCTGCAGCAAGTGATCTGTTGCCTTCAGTTTCCTCCAATACTTTAAGAATTGTATCATTCTCTATCTGATGAAGCACTCCCTTATCATTTGCCAAATTGCTTCCTTCAGGTTTCTCCGATCTTACTCTTCCAAACTCAAGCATTCCCTGGCTTGCCTCATCAGCAATGAAGGAGTCTATCATTTTTTTATCACCAGCCAAAACAACGCATCTTTCGATAAAGTTCTCCAATTGCCTTACATTCCCAGGCCAGTCGTAGACTATCAGCTTTGCCAAGGCTTCGACTGCAATACCCTCTACCCGCTGATTAAGATATCTGCTTTTTTCTCTGACGAAATAGCTTGCAAGATCAGATATGTCTTCCTTTCTTTCCTTCAACGGAGGTATCGACAATCTAAGTACACTCAGTCTGTAAAACAAGTCCTCTCTGAATCCGCCATCCTCAACGAGATTAAATAAATCTCTGTTAGTTGCAGCAATTATCCGGACATCCACCGGTATGATCCTGTCATCTCCTATCCTGACGACTTCCTTTTCCTGGATCACTCTAAGAAATCTTGCCTGCAGGTTTGGTGACATCTCACTTATCTCGTCCAGGAATATGGTTCCTCCATGGGCAAGCTCAAATAATCCTGTTTTCCCACCTTTTCTAGCACCTGTAAATGCTCCCTCAACATAACCAAAAAGCTCACTTTCAAGAAGACTTTCAGGTAGGGCTGCACAGTTGACTGCCACAAAGGGTTTATCTATCCTTAGGCTTGCATTATGTATACTTTGAGCAAATAACTCCTTTCCGGTTCCTGTTTCTCCTTGTATAAGGACAGTGCTATCAACCTTTGCATATAGCCTGGCCTTCTCTTTTACCTGAGCTATTGCAGCACTTTTTCCAATGATATTCTGGAATTTTGTCTTTGCTATATGCCCTTTAGCATGAAGCTTGGCTCTTATCTGAGTCTCCATCTTCTGGATCTTTTCAATTTCCTGAAAAGTTGCTACAACGCCTACTATCTTATCGTCTACTATAATTGGAACTCTGTTGGTCAATATTGAGATATCCCCAATTTTTTGAATTTCTCCAAGCTCAGCTTCTCCAGTACGCAATACTTCAAGCATCCTTGTGTTTTCCACTACTTCTTCGACATTCTTCGAAATCGCGTTTTCATACCTGATTCCTGTTATCTTCTGAACAACGGGGTTAAAAACAGTTATCATACCGCTTTTGTCGATTCCTAGTATACCGTCATAAGCAAAGTCGATAATAGACTTCAGGATAGCTGCCTTTTCCTTTTCTATCTGTTGAACCTCCAGCAGCCTCTTTGCATGGCCTATAGTTTCAGCTATTGCTTCCTTGCCGGTCTCTATAAGGACGCCATGCATACGGCGGCTATAAATAGCCTCCATTACTGTGTGACCTCCTATAAATACCCTTGAGCCGTTATGATACAGCTCAGTTATGGCCTTATCTATCTCCCTAACAGATTTAATAGTTATGATATCAATTTTTGCTGAGAAGGTTTTCTCCAAAATCTCGCTGACTCGTATATATGCCTTGGACAGATCCTCAAAGCCCACAATTCCTATTCTGTTTGAATGTTGAACTGCTTTGCCTATGGACTCAATAACATCGTAGCTGCTAAAATCGATATTCACAACGGGAATATCGATGTTCTTCTTTATTAGGTTTCCTGTACCGCCTCTGCTTATTATTACACTGGCTCCACCTTCAACAGCCTTTCTTGCCTTGCCGAGTCCTTCGCTGTAGGAGCCTTCAAAAACCTCAATATCTTCTCCAAGATCATCTATGACCTGTTGCGCATATTCCGTAAATTTCTCATCGGGTGAAATTATCACTATGCTGCCGTTCATACTGCCATCAACCCCTTGTTTTGTCTTGACTGTTACCATATATTATACCTCATTTCAGCCAGGATTGACATCTGAATTTATCATGCTAATACGACAAAGAAAACAGGTCTCCGTATTGGCAGACCTGCTGTGGGGGATGAAACTGAAGCCTCGTCCTTAATCTTCTTTCTTAAGATGTGCCTCCAACGGAGGACCATAAGCCCAGACTATTTTAAATTGGGTATCTCCAGTATTCATAATGGTATGGTCTACTCCCAATGGGGAGAAAATTGCAGTACCCGGATAAAGGTCGTACTCTTCATCACCAACAATCAACTTACCTGTACCCTCTATTACAAACATCGCTTCCTCCGAGTCTGTATGCCTGTGTAAAGGGATCCTGCTTCCCGGCTCAGTTACATTTGTTCCCATTGATATTTTTGTAGCGCCAACTGTATGCTCGCTTATCAATATCTTAGATACTCTTGGGTATGGTGTTTTAAGTTCTCCCGCTATATCAGCCTCTCTAACTATAACCTTTGGTTTGTCCATTTTCCTGTCCCCTTTCAAACTTTATGTTCTTTATTCAACCACCTTCAAGGTGGGGGAATACTTCTATCACGGAGTATTCATCGATAACAATATCTCGAGGCACTTTCCATCTTCCATCAGCAATCGCCATTCCAATCTCATCAGACCTAATGCCATGAATCGCGAGGAACTCAGGCAGGGTGTCGATTGCACCCGGAGGAACCTCAAGTTCATTACTTCCGACCCTGTCTATGAATGATAGATGCAGTCTTATCTTGACCATTCCATTACCCCTATATCAATGCCTTTTTCATTTCTTCCTCAGAAAGGTCAAATACCGCATTTGTGGGACTTAGGGGTTCTTCATAAAGGTATTCCGGCAGCTTGTCGTACGCAGGACTCAGACCTGCATTTATATTGAAGTCCCTTTCAAGTTTGAGGGTATCGACAGCAAGATTCCAAATAGTATCCTTATCATAGCTGCTACCGCATTTTGTATTTACTATCTCAGCTAATAAATGAGGTTCTGCGAACAATGGACCTCTTGCAAACATGCATAGTCCTATGCAATCCAAAGTTCCGATCTGTATTTGAAGCTGTTTTGACAGCTCACCCTGCTTTTCTGTTCCAAGGGGGTCGACTGTACCTCTTGAGCCGAAGCAGTTTCCTGCAGTGTGATCTCCACCCATCGTAGACATGGAGTAAGTAACTCCATTCCCCTTAAGAGCTCTGGGATCGTACCCTGCAAAGCCCTGGCCTTTTCCTGTAGGTATTCTATCGCTCCCAAGGACCTCTCCGGTTATTTGAGCTCCATTCCCCATCATCCTCCCCATTGGCGTATCTCTCCATATTTCCTTGATAAGAGCCATACAATCCGCTTCGCTGCCAAATCTCCCATAGCCCTGATCAAGAGCCACACCTATGGCACAACCTGTCTCGATTGTGTCGAGTCCAAGATCGTTTATCTCATAATTTAATCTGGCTACAGTATCCAGGTTGTCCATGCCAAGATTTGAGCCCAGCAAAGCTATATTCTCATACTGCAGTGTGGATACAATCTTCTTGCCGTTTTCATCAGGAAAGACTGTGCTGCATCTTATAGCACAGATATCCATGCATGAGATTGCAAGCTTACCCTCTCCACCACGTGTCCTGATGAGCTCATTCATCTTTTCACCGCATAGGTTCTCGACATGCTCGCTGGATCCAAGTCTAAAGCTGTTCGTCGGCAGAGCTCCCATTCCATTTACTGCCTTTACGATTCCTGTAGTACCATAATTATGGTACACGTCCTTGGTTTTAGGGTCTCCTGCAAGCTTTTTATTGAAATCCCTGGCTATCTCGAGGAACCTCTCCTTATCCTTATATTGGATATGATCACATTCAGAGTCATCGACTACTATCGCCTTCAAACCCTTGGATCCCATAACTGCTCCCAGACCTCCCCTTGCAGCAAACTTGAGCTCCCCATGAGGATCAGTAGATGCTACGCAAGCTCCTCTAAGACCTCGTTCGCCTGCTGGCCCTACACAAAGTATACCTACTTTACCTCCAAATTTCTTGTAAAGTCTGGAAACTGTCTCATAAGTTCCCTTGTTTCTTAGCTCGCTCCATTCCTCAAGTCTAGCTCCATCCTTATCGATTATCAGGACCCAGGTTCCAGAGGAGGCTTTGCCCTCTATTACAATTGCCTGGTACCCGCACTTCGATATTCTTGCTCCCGCTACCCCGCCACAGTTGGCTTCCTTGATGCCCTTGGTAAGAGGGCTTTTCGCACCTACTGATATTCGGCTTGCACTTGAAGCTATGGTGCCTGACAATACTCCGGTGGCAAATACCAACTTATTCTTTTTACCCAGTGGTTCACAATTCGCCTGTACCTCATCGTGAACTATCTTTGATGATAAGGCTCTTCCACCCAGAAAGTCGTATTTCTCCTCCTGATTGGAAACTGTCTCCAAGGTTGTCATATTTACTCTTAAGATGTTTCCCATAAATATCCCCTCTCTGTTATTTACTCTCCCTCAGGCTTCACTGCGGACTTCATTGTGAAGCTCTGAAGAATGAAGGAACCTATTATCAGTACAAGGATGATCAAAGCCAAAGGCCTTGTAACAAATGATGTCATCAAAGGGACAAAGCCCTTGGAGCTAATGAGAGCTTGTCTGAAGTTGGTTTCAATCATTGGACCCAGTATTATTCCAAGAACGATCGGCGAAACAGGATAATTGCTTCGTTCAAGGAGATATCCAACAAAACCGAAAAATACCATTATAATAACATCGTTCATATTATTGTTTAGTGCGTAAGATCCTATTATACAAAGCAATGAAATAACAGGAACTATGGCCCATTTTGGGAATTTTAGGAGCTTGAGCATAAGGTTCGAACCAAATATCCCAATAAAGTAGGACATCACTGTTCCTATAGCAAGAAATATAAGTATATAGTAAAAGTAGTGTCTGTTAGTCAGCATAAAGGTCGGTCCCGGTAGAAGACCATGCATATAGAAAGCTCCAATTATTACCGCAGTAACTGAATCACCAGGTATACCCAAGGTAAGCATGGTTGTAAGAGCTCCACCAATAGCTGCGTCGTTAGCTGTCTCGGGAGCAGCTATTCCCTCATATGCACCCTGACCAAAGGGTCTGCTTGGATTTTTAACTATGCTCTTAGTCGCACCATATGCAACAAGCGATCCTATGTCTCCGCCTGTTCCAGGCAATAGACCTATTATCCAGCCTATAACAGCTGACCAGGTCATAGTTGGTATCAAGGTCTTTATTATCTTAAACTTGGGGAAGAGATCTCTTATGCTGTAGGTTTCATCGATGTTTAGTGTCTTTGATTTCTTAAGCTGAACAAATACTTCCTTCATTCCAAAAAGACCAATCATGGCTGCGATGTAATTGACTCCACCGCTGAGTACTCTAGTGCCGAAGGTAAATCTCATAAGGCCAGTTATTGGATCCATTCCTATCATTCCTACGAATACTCCAATAAATGCTGCCACGAGACCTTTCGTCATTCGCCCCTGGCTAAGTACTGCCACGAGAGTGATCCCCCACATAGTTATGAGAAAGTACTCCTGAGGTCCAAATTTAAGCGCTATCTCTCCTAGCAATGGCCCTACGAAGGTTAGAATTATAAGACCAAATATCCCTCCGACCAAGCTTACGAATAAGGAAATCCCCAAGGCGTTGTTGGCTTCACCCTTTAGCTTAAGTGGATACCCGTCAAATACAGTGGATACTGCTGCTGCTGTCCCTGGAATATTAAGAGCTATTGCCGATATTGAGCCTCCAATAACACCTCCCGCGAAGGCTCCTATGATAAAAGCCAATGCGGGAATCATCTCCCACCCAAAGGTCAAAGATACGACTAGCACGATCGTCATAGTAACTGTAAGACCAGGCAAGGCTCCCATGATCAGACCAATTACTGCACCCACGAAAATAAATAATATGTAGATCAATTCAAATTCAACCACTCTATGGAACCCCCCTTTCTATGGCAGCATAACCTTGAATACCTGATAAAATACGAAGTGTAATACCGGAACAGTAACAGCGGATACCGCGATAGCTCTGATCGCTCTTTTTCCTATATTAGCTTCCTCGTAATTCATAACTATCATTATGATCGCCAAAAATATTATGGTACCGGCAATGAATCCAAGACTAGGTACAATAAATGCATATATCAGAACACCAATTGCACAGACCGCTGCCATCAGCACGTCATGCCCAAGGTCTTTTTTATCTTCTCCATCATCTTTTTCTTTTGGTGCATTTCTGAAGTCG
>DAIPJA010000098.1:0-7446 GCA_036770525.1 Gudongella sp.
AGCATTCTGTGCGGCGGTTTTGGGAGGGATCGGAAGTCTTGGAGGAGCTGTTTTAGGAGGGTTCATTCTTGGGATCATAGAAATGCTCTTTGCGGGCTTGATGCCTACAGAGATAACTCCCTACAGAGATGCCTTCGTATTCCTTGTTCTCATACTGGTCCTCCTTGTAAAGCCAAATGGTATTCTTGGCTCCAACGAAGGGGGGCGAAGCTGATGAAGCTAAAAGACAGCAATATTTTTCGCCTCATATTATTCGTGCTTCTTCCGCTTATAGTAATCATATACGCAGGTCTTGACAGTGGAGGATATTACGCAGGCCTCATCAATCTGGTCGGCATCAACATAATCCTGGTGGCAAGCCTGAATCTTGTTAATGGCTTTTCAGGGATGTTTTCAATGGGACATGCAGCCTTCATGGCTATAGGGGCCTATACCTCTGCAACCCTGACCCTGAATGCAGCACAAAAGACAACCTACATGCCTGGACTTCCCGAATGGCTGATGAATCTGGTCCTTCCATTTCCATTGGCACTTCTTGCAGGAGGGATATTCGCAGCGATAGTAGCAATACTTATTGGATTTCCTGTATTAAGGTTCAAGGGACATTATCTCTCAGTAGCAACAATAGGGCTGATCGTTATCGTAAGGGCCGTATTGGACAACGAGGACCAGCTTACAAACGGGGCAAGGGGAGTAACCGGTCTTCCCTCGTACGCGTCTACCTGGATCATTTTTACGATCGTGATCCTGGTTCTATACCTTCTTCACAGGCTTATAAACAGCGCATACGGAAGAGGGCTCATAGCAATGAGGGATGATTACGTAGCAGCTCAGACATTGGGTGTCAACCTTACTACCAAAAAGCTGTCAGCCTTCTGCATCATCGCATTTATTGCAGGAGTTGGAGGCGGCCTCTGGGGACATATGCAAAGTGTAATATCCGGTAAGTTCTTTTACATCGACTACAGCTTTAAAATAGTACAAACCTCCATAATAGGGGGCATGTCATCCCTTAGCGGTTCGGTCGTGGGCTCGATACTTATGACGTATATACCCGAGTTCCTGGCTCCGCTGGAAAATGGTCTAAGGGTATTCGGAACGAGGCTCCCTGAGCTATATGGAATATCAAACATCATTCTGTCATCATTCCTGATTGTTCTAATTATCTTCAGAAGGCAGGGGATAATGGGGTATAGCGAAATAATAACTGAGAGCATATTCTCACTTAATACCTATAAGAGCGTATTTGACAAAAATGAATACAGGATATTCCTGGAATCGCTTAAAGGAAGCATAAAAAGTATTGGCAGTATTCCGACACGAATAAGTGCCTGGATCTCAAATAAAAAAAGAAAAAAGAAGGGGGAGTAGAAGTGAAAAGCAAAATGACTAAAAGAGCAGTCTCCATTTTGATAATATTGACAATGGTACTATCGATGGCTGGCTGTGGTACAAAAGAGGAAGCCGGTGCAGAGACTATAAACGTAGGTGCCATATTCAACCTCACTGGCGGGCAGGCATCTATTGATGAGCCTTCATACAACGGCTTCAAGCTGGCAGCTGATGAAATAAATGCTGCCGGAGGAGTTAACGGCAAGATGATAAACGTTGTGTCCTATGATGGAAAGACAGAGCAAACAACTGTAGCAAGTAACGTCAAGAAAATGATCGATGTTGACAAATGCGTTGTGATCTCAGGATTGTCAGATTCCAACTACGCATTGGCAGCAGGAAACGTAGCTCAGGAGAATGGCATTCCGTTCATTACATCAGGTGCAACTCTCCCGACGCTTCCTGACCAGGTAGGAGATTTCGCATTCCTGGCTCCATTTGGCGACGACATCCAGGCATATGCCGCTGCAGAGTATGCAATCGATGAGCTGGGAGTAACAAAGGCATATATGCTGATCGACCAATCCATGGAGTTCACAAAGACCCTTGCATTCTTCTTTGAGGAGAGATTTGTTGAAAAGGGCGGGGAAATCGTACTTAAGGACAACTACATGAACAAGGACCCGGATTTTTCAGCTCAAATCGACAGATTCCTGGCTAATCAAAACGGAGCAGAAATTCTATTCATATCAGGTGTTCCTGACGATGCAGGAGTTGTAGTAAAGCAATTCAGAGACAAGGGCGTAACTCTTCCTGTGATAAGCGGTGACGGATTCGACACACCACTGCTAATTGAAGTAGCCGGACCGGCAGCTGAGGATACTTATGTTGCAACTCATACCTCACTGGAAAACACAGCTGAGAAGGTTCAAAACTTCGTTAAGGCATACAACGATGCTTATGGAAGAGCTCCTGAAAATGCATTTGCAGCACTTGGCTACGATGCAATGTATCTAATAGCCGATGCTCTTGGAAGAGCTACAGATGTAACCGATCCGACAGCTATCAGAGATGCAATAGCTCAAACAAAAGGCCTTGAAGTTGTTACTGGCGTAATAACATATGAGGACGGAAGTCACGTACCAAACAAATCAGTAACCATAAATAAAGTTGAAGGCGGCAAATTCGTATTCCAGAAGGAAGTCAGCATGTCTAATTAATATACTCATTTAACAGCAATAGAAAGGGGATGGTCACTTAATGGCTAATCACGAACTATTAAAGCTTACAGCAAACCAGGTCAAAGCAGGAGGCTATAACAAGGCGATCCTTGCCATAGGATCATGCGAGGCCCACGGAAAGCACCTTGCCGAGGGCACTGACACCATAGTTTCATATAAGCTTTCCTGCATGGTCGCAGATAAGGTAGATGGGCTGCTTGTACTTCCTCCAGTTACAGTAGGATACAGCGCACACTATGACACCTTTCCATTCACAATATCCCTTGGTTATGATACCGTTACACAGGTTATTTATGACATAATCGAGTCTGTTCTAAGAAATGGCGTGAACAGGATATTCCTTATGAATGGTCACGACGGAAATATCGCCCCCATGGAGATCGCTTCAAGGAAAATAAAAGAAAAGTATCCCCAGGCAAGGATAGCAGCGCTGCCCGCATGGTGGGTAACAGCAGGCGACCTGCTGCCGGAAGGAACCTTCGAGGTTTGGAACGGGCTTGGGCATGCCGGGGAAGGCGAGTCCTCGATCGCATACTATCTGTTCCCTGAATGGTGCGAGAAGGAGCTGGCAACTTGCGTTATCCCTGACAAGCTTCCAAAGTATGTTGAAATGAAATGGGATTTTGCAGAGTTAACAAACACAGCTCAAACCGGCGATGCAACAAAGGCGACCCCGGAAAAGGGTGAAAAAATGACAAAGGTCCTTGTCGATGCCGTAGTCGAGGCAATAAAGGACCTGGACTCAAGGAATTGGGATTACACATCTACAGAATCAACTTCTAAACTGTAAAGATATTTAACAGGTACCGGTACATTTATAGGGAGTTTTCCCTACTAAGGTACCGGTACCTGTCTGTCTAACCATATATCAACGGCAGCCTTTCAAGAAAGATTATATCGTCTCTTTCAGCTGCTTCTCCTTCAGCGAGGATAGCGGCTTTGGCTACAACAACTGCTCCTGCCTTCTCTGCCAATTTCTCCAGAGCCTTTAGCGATTCACCCGATGAAATTACATCATCTAATATTGCGACTCGCTTGCCTTTTATCATCTCAGTATCGTTCTTGTCCAAATAGAGCCTCTGAACCCTCTGTGTAGTGATCGACTCGACTTCGATCTCCAAGGGGGCGTCCATATAAGACTTAACTGATTTTCTGGCAACTACATACCTTGAATGGCCAAGGATTCGGCAAACCTCATTGACAAGCGGAATTCCCTTAGCTTCAGCAGTCATTATGTAGTCGATTTCAGGCAATTTGTCCGCAATCAAAGGAGCAGCTGCAGTGACCATCTCGCAATCCCCAAGAATAACAAAGCTTGCGATCGACAGCCCGGGCTTGATTCTTATTATTGGAAGCTCTCTCACTAACCCTGCGACACTCAATTCGTAATATTTCATATTTCCTCCCAAATATAAAAGTGAATTATAAAAATCTTCTACGTAAAGATTACCACAATTCCCAACCTGCCTTAACCATATTTATTGGAAATTAAAACAAATAATTCTTGACTTTAGAAAATTGAACCCATATAATCAGAGACAATAAACCAATGAAGTGGAGATCAAACCGTTTAAGCACCAATAGAGAGCAGGTGATGCTGGAAATCCTGCGGAAAGCTGATCGGCAAATGGACCACTGAGGGCGAGGTGAAAGATTTATTATTTAAATCGAGTATCTGAGATGTAGGCCGGCATTATCGGCAAGGGATGTGTTGGCATTCCAGAATATTGATCACTCTATTATTTAATAGGAGTGCTTGATTGTTATAATTAAGGTGGTATAGCGGATTCGATCTGTCCTTATTTCGGGACAGATTTTTTGTTTTTTTGTTTATACTTGCCTGGTTGCCAATACAAAAAATCACAAAAAAAGGAGAGATGTAAAGTGAAAAAAGCATTGGTAATGGTTATGGCAGGTATTTTGGCAGTAGGCATTCTCACAGGGTGTACTACAAGCGCAGCATCAGAAGAAAAGGGGATTTATAGGATAGGTATAGTTCAGCCGATGGATCATCCATCTTTGAATCAGATAAGGGATACAATAGTTAAGGAACTTGACGCACAAGGACTTGGGGATAAGGTAGAGATATCTCTGGAAAATGCAAATGGCGATATGAGTCTTCTTCAAACAATAATGCAAAAACTGGTTGGGGAGGGTGTGGATATGATAGTTCCAATCGCCACTCCATCTGCTCAGGCAGCAATGTCAGCAACAGATACGGTCCCAATAGTATTTTCAGCTGTAAGCAACCCGGTTGAAGCAGGACTTGTAAAGAGCTTCTCAGAAACGACCGGAAATATTACAGGGGTATCGAATTCGATTCCGGTGGCAGATATTTTTGAGCTTTCAAAGATACTTACTCCTGAAGCTAAAGTATTCGGATTTATTTACAACAGCAGTGAAATAAATTCAGTGGCAAGTATAGAGAAGGCCAAAGCATATTGCGATAAAAATAACATTGCATACAAGGAAGTGTCAATAACAGGTACGACAGATCTGCAGCAGGCAGCATTATCCCTTGTAGGTGAGGTGGATGCATTCTTTACTCCAAATGACAACACAGTTGCTTCTGCAATGGCAACCTATTCCCAAATTGCTTCTGATGCAGGAATACCCATTTATGTTGGCGCAGATTCAATGGTTATCGACGGAGGCTTGGCTACGGTAGGAATAGACTATACTGTACTTGGAAAACAAACTGCAAATATGATAATAAGAATAATTGACGGTGAAAAAATATCTAAAAATCCGGTAGAGCAGATCGCTGACTATGCCAATATAATAAATTCTGATACAGCAGACGCTCTTGGAATCCATATCCCCGAGTCTATAAAAGATAATTTTATTTTAATTTCAAAATAGTGCTTGACTTTAGAAAATTCAGCCCATATAATCTAATACTATAAACCAATGAAGTGGAAGTCAAATTGATCAAGCGCCCATAGAGAGCAGGTGTTGGTGGAAATCCTGCGGAAATGCTGTTCAGTAAATTCCCCACTGAGGGCGAGGCGAAAGATTTGCATGCAAATCGAGTATCTGAGATGCAGGCCTGCATTAAAGGCAAGGAATGTGTTGGCATTCTAGCGTCATTAATAAAAATAAGGTGGTATAGCAGATTCGGTCTGCCCTTATATTAAGGGCAGACTTTTTTTGTATATTTTACCTGATGCCAACAAACAAAAATCACAAAAGGAGAGATGTAAAATGAAAAAGTTATTGGCATCACTGGCAGCAGGTATTGTTATTATGGGCTCCTTAGCTGGCTGTACAAGCTCAGCAAACACGGAAGAGACAGAGAAATACAGAATTGGAATAGTCCAGCCTGTAGATCACCCTTCTCTAAACCAGTCAAGAGATTCGATGATATCTGAACTGGATAAGCTCGGCATGAGCGATAAGGTTGAAATAATACTCCAAAACGCAAATGGCGACATGAACCTTCTGCAGTCCATCATGCAGAATCTTGTGGCTGAAGAAGTTGATATGATAGTTGCAATAGCTACACCCGCAGCTCAAGCAGCTCTGTCCACAACAAAGGAAATCCCCATAGTATTCGCAGCGGTGAGCAATCCCGTCGAAGCAGGGTTGGTGAAGGAACTGTCAAAGCCGGATGGGAACATTACAGGAGTATCAAATTCCATTCCGGTCGCAGATATAATCGAGCTGTCAAAGATTCTGACGCCTGAAGTGAAGACCTATGGCATGGTATATAACAGTAGTGAGATAAATTCAGTGGCAAGCATAGAGAAGGCAAAGGCATACTGCGATGAAAATGGGATCCTTTATAAGGAGGTAGCAATAACAACTACAGCTGATATCCAGCAGGCAGTAGCATCATTGACCGGTCAGGTGGATGCATTTTTCACTCCAAACGACAATATGCTGGCTTCGGCAATGGCAACATATTCGCAACAGGCTGCTGAGGCTGGGAAGCCTGTTTATGTAGGTGCAGATGCCATGGTGTCAGACGGAGGACTTGCAACAGTTGGGATAGACTACAATCTACTCGGAGAGCAGACGGGCAGGATGATAAATAGAATAATTTCTGGTGAGTCAATTAAGGACATTCCGGTGGAGACCGTCTCAGAATACGCAAAAATTATAAATGTTGAAATAGCAGAGAAGCTTGGGATAGAAATACCGAAGGAACTGGAGAACGAATTTACAAAGGTTGGCAATTAACAGAGAAGGGAGTTTTGGCTATGACGTTATTGATAGGATCGTTGGACCTTGGATTGATTTATGGAATACTTGCTCTTGGAGTTTATATATCCTTTAGAATACTTAAGATAGCTGACTTGACTGTGGAAGGCAGTTTTGTCCTCGGTATGGCTGCAACAACTATGCTGACTGCATCGGGGCACCCGATAGCGGGACTAGCGGCAGCCCTTGCACTAGGTGCTTTGGCAGGAACAACAACAGGGATCCTTCAGACGAAGCTTATGATAAATCCTATTCTTTCAGGGATCATCGTCATGACAGGCCTCTACACAGTAAATATTGGAATAATGGGTGGCAAAGCCAATATTCCAATTTTAGGGAATGAAACGATATTCAACGCCTCTTCGAACAGAACTGTTACAGCGTTTTTGATTGCTCTAATGATTACCATGGCTATAAGCATATTCTTTAAAACAAGGCTTGGCTTGGCAATCAGAGGTACCGGTGACAATGAGGAGATGGTCCGGGCTTCAGCCATAGATTCAGACCTTACAAAGTGTATAGCTCTTGCGCTTGGGAATTCATTGGTAGCTCTTTCAGGTGGACTTATAGCACAATATCAGCAGTTTTCCGACGTTGGCTCAGGCTCAGGTATAGTGGTGATTGGACTTGCTTCAGTTATAATAGGCGAGGTACTCTTAGGGAAAAGAGG
>DAIPJA010000099.1:0-7375 GCA_036770525.1 Gudongella sp.
CAAATGGAGGGGAAATATTGTAATGGAGCATATTTTCGTAAGTCAAAACGGACATCAGTTTCTGATATTCCCTGAGCTTATTAAGGCGGGGCTGTCCATATGCATGACTACAGGAGATATGGATGTTGGTACCTCGACCAATGGAGATATCGAGTCCATAAGAAATAACCTGAAGGATGCATTCGACGTACTTGGAAGCGAGCCAAAGCTCCTTTACAACGGATACCAGGAGCACACCGACAATCTTGAAATAATAAATTCTCTCGATCAGGGGCTGGTCAGTCCCTACGGAAGATATATACCATCCACCGACGGACTCATCACCGATTTGACTAAAGTATGTCTGCTGACAAGATTTGCAGACTGTGTTCCGATCGTATTGTTTGACAGAAAAAATAAAGTTCACGCGAATATCCATTCAGGATGGAAGGGTACCCTCTTAAAGATCGGGGAAAAAGGAGTCCATGTAATGAAGAAGGACTTCAATTCAAAGGGAGAGGATTTAATTGCTCTTATAGGACCCTCCATTGGAAGAGATGATTTTGAGGTGGAGTGGGATGTTGCATCCAGGTTCATTGAAATACATGGACATATCCCTGAGGCCGTACGTAAGAAAAATGAAAGTAAATTCCTTGTCGATCTTCAGCTGATAAACAGGCAGCTTCTCTTGAATGCGGGGATCAGGGAAGATAACATCCATATCATACCGATTTCTACCTTCTCGGATAGCAGGTTCCACTCATACAGAAGGGACCAGGCATCCTACGGGCTCATGGGTATGCTCACTATGATAAAATAACCACTTATAAAGGAGCTCCTGATACTTTGATCAGGAGCTCCGGACATTATTGAATATTTCTAATAGGGTCTTTCTCTGTAGCGCTTGATCTCCTGGGTAAGAAGAGGGAGTATTTCCAGCGCATCGCCAACAAGACCGATATTTGCCACACCAAATATAGCTGCCTCAGGATCCTTGTTTATGGCAATAATATAGTCTGACTTCTCCATACCTGCAAGATGCTGGACTGCACCCGATATACCGCATGCAATGTATACCTTGGGCTTGACTGTCTTGCCTGTCTGTCCCACCTGGTGGTCCTTTGCGATGTAGCCCTTGTCGACAGCGCCTCTGGAGGCACCAACTACAGCGCCCATCATATCTGCACATTCCTGAAGCACATGGAAATTATCGCCTATACCTCTTCCGCCTGATACTATTATGTCGGCCTTGGTAATATCAACTGCCATGTGGTCCTTATGCATTACCTCGAGGATCCTTACAGGATCGTTTATATGATCTATGGAAACCTCTCTTTTGTCGATCTCGAAGGATCTATGCTCATCCTTATGGAGCATCTCCATAACTCCAGGTCTTATAGTCGTCATCTGAGGTCTCTTTGTTTCGTTTATTATCGTTCCAAATAGATTTCCTCCAAATGCCGGTCTTGTAACATACAACAGGCTTGAGTCAGCATCCTCTGGATTAAGCTCAAGCTTAGTAGCATCAGCAGTAAGCCCTGTGTCACACCTGGCAGCTATCCTTGGAGCCAGGTCTCTTCCCATGACTATGGCAGGTATAAGCACTATATCCGGCTTATCAGTCTCTATCATTTCTGTGAAAAGAGAAGTGAAAATTTCCGTGCTGTAGTGTTTAATATTTTCATTCCTGAGAAAAACCACCTTATCTGCACCATACCAGCCTACTTGGGCAGCAACATCATCGGAATGGTTGCCTATCAATACTCCCACTACCTTATACTCAAGCTGTGGTCTTCCATTGACAAGTCTTGCAGCCTCGCCTAACAGCTCCAGCGATGCATCGTGGACCTTTCCGTCCTTGACCTCACAGAAAACATAGATATCCTTGTATTCATTTAGATTCATATTATTCACCCTACTTTCCTATAAACTTGAAATCGACCATTATATCGAAGACTTTTCTTGCTGCCGCCTTGCCGTCAAGGTGAAGAATATCGGAATTCTTGTGGACTTCCTTGGTAAAGGTCTTTTTTACCTTTGTTGGCGAGCCCTTCAGCCCTATGATCGATTGGTCTATCTGGATATCATCAAAGGTCATGATCTTTATATCTCTCTCGAATGCATGGCTTATTCCCTTTACGTGCATATACCTTGGAGAGGCGAGGGTGCTTAGTGTGGTGATCACACAGGGAAGTGGAGCCTCAACGATTTCATAGGTGCTCTCCAATGCTTTCTTGACGATTATTTTACCTTCCTTTACAGCGATAATGTCATCAACATATGTTATTTGCGGAAGGCCCAGCTTTTCGGCTGTCTGTGGTCCGACCTGAGCTGTATCACCATCTATAGCCTGACGTCCTGCAATGATAAGATCAAATTCCAGCGTTCTGATAAGGGCTGCAAGCGTATTGGATGTAGCCCAGGTGTCAGCACCGCTGAACTTCATGTCACTTAGTACTATAGCTTCATCAGCACCCATTGCATAAAGCTCTCTCATCATATTTTTGGCTTGCGGTGGCCCCATGGTGATGCATGTTACCTTGGCTCCCATTGAATCCTTAAGCCTTAGAGCTGCTTCAAGACCGGCTAGATCGTCAGGGTTGGTTATTGTAGGAACCCCGGCTCTAATAAGAGTACCGGTTTCCTTATCGATCTGCATTTCAGTTGTATCAGGTACTTGCTTTAATAAGACCAGTATATTCATAGCAATCTCCTATTATCTTAGTATTTTACTTGCGATAACCATCTTCTGCACCTCTGAGGTACCCTCGTATATCTCGGTTATCTTAGCGTCTCTGAACATTCTTTCCACCGGATAGTCCCTTGTATAGCCATATCCACCATGCAGCTGGATAGCCTTTGTCGTCGTCTCCATAGCAACCTCTGAAGCGAATAGCTTGGCCATTGCTGCCTCAGTGCTATAACTTTGATTTGTATCCTTCAGATAAGCCGCTCTATAAACCAACAGCCTTGCTGCGTCGATCTTGGTTTGAAGCTCGGCGATCGTAAACTGTGTGTTCTGGAAGGCTGCTATTGGCTTTCCAAACTGCTTTCTTTCCTTCACGTATTTTACCGCCTCATCAAGAGAGCCCTGTGCGATCCCAAGAGCCTGAGCAGCTATACCGATCCTGCCGCCATCCAGAGTAGACATTGCGATCATGAAACCCTTGCCCTCTGCTCCAAGCAGATTTTCCTTCGGAACCATGACATCCTTAAAAATAAGCTCTGTGGTTGAACTTCCCTTTATGCCCAGCTTGTGTTCAGTTTTTCCAATAGAAAAGCCATCCATGTCCTTCTCTAGGATAAAGGCTGAAATGCCTCGATTACCCTTTGACTTATCGGTCATCGCAAACACTATATAGGTATCTGCATAGCCCCCGTTAGTAATGAATATCTTCGATCCGTTGATCCTGTAATAATCGCCTTCTCTGATAGCGACCGTTTGCTGCATTGCCGCATCGGTACCCGCATTAGGCTCTGTAAGACCAAAAGCACCCAGCTTCTCGCCTCTTGCCAGCGGCACCAGATATTTCATCTTCTGCTCTTCGTTTCCGTAGGTATAGATGGGGTTGCAACCCAGAGAGGTATGGGCAGATAAAATTACACCGGTTGTGCCACAAACCTTGGAAAGCTCCTCCACTGCCAAAATGTATGAAAGATTATCCCCGTCAGAGCCGCCATACTTGCTTTCAAAGGGTATACCCATCATACCTATCGCCTTCATTTTTTCTACTGTTTCAACGGGGAATCTTTCCTCCTCGTCGATATCTGCTGCTATCGGCTTAACTTCCTTCTCCGAAAATTCGCGGAAAAGCTTCCTCATCAATGCCTGCTTTTCGCTTAGATCAAAATGCATTGCCTTACTCAACAACTTCACCCCTTATTATTGATAAAATAGTAACAAATTAAGTCAAAAAAATATTGATATTGTTAAATAAATCACTATTTACTATTATAAAACATCTGAAATATAAATCAAGGAGTTTGGGGAAAATTGATAAAAAATAATCAAATTATTCTCGGCAATTAAGCTCTATTTCAAATTATTTATCAAATATTTGTTCTATACACCATAGCAATTATTTCGATTTATTGCTATACTTTAATGAAATACAATAAAGGGAGGTATACTATGAGTTTATTGATGGCTTTTTCAATTGTACTTATCGTGCTTTCGCTGGGCGATCTGGTTTCAGCAAAGACAAAGGCATTCGTACCATCAGTTTTCGTATCGGCATTATTGTTTTTATTTGGATTTTGGACATTCTTTCCACCAGACATAGTTGCATTGGCTGGTTTCCAGATGCCAGTGGTTACTCTGTCCATGTATCTATTGATTACCCATATGGGCACAATGCTTTCAGTCAGAGAGCTTGCAGCTCAATGGAGGACCATAGCAGTTTCATTGATAGGTATTGTAGGTATCGTCGCTTTGACGATGACTGTAGGTGCAGCAGTATTTGGATTTGAAACAGCACTTGTTGCAACTCCTCCTCTAACAGGTGGTATAGTTGCAGCTATAGTAATGAGTGATGCAGCTACTGCAGCAGGAAGGGATTCCCTGGCAATACTTGCGATAATTACCTATGTAATGCAAGGCTTTGTAGGTTATCCTCTAACAGCTATCATGCTAAAGAAGGAAGGCACAAGACTTGTTAACGGTTTTAGAAGCGGCGAAATAAAGCATATCAAGGACGAGACCAAGGCAGTAGATGCTCCGGTCAAGAAAAAGCTTATACCGGCTCTTCCTAAAGATTATCAGACTACTTATGTCCTTTTGGCAAGACTTGGTCTGGCGGCATGGGCAGCAGTTTCCTTTGCAGGCTTGATTAAACCTGTAATCGATATTTCTCCATTCGTAATGTGTCTTTTCTTTGGAGTAATCGCTCAGGAAATAGGCTTCGTCGAGCAAAAGCCACTGAACCTTTCTGGATCATTCGGATTCCTTATAACAGTTCTTATGGCTTATGTATTTGCAGGACTTTCAAGAGCTACTCCTGCAATGCTTATGGAAATCGTCGTTCCGCTGGCAGGTATAATAATTCTCGGAGTTACAGGTATGGCTATACTTTCAATATTCCTCGGGAAGAAGCTTGGGTATACTAAAGAAATGTCCTTTGCAGTTGCATTGACAGCTCTTTATGGCTTCCCTCCAAACTATATCCTTACTGAGGAAGCATCCAAGGCGATCGGTAAAACTCAGGCAGAGAGAGATTTCCTGATGGATGAAATGCTTCCAAAGATGCTTGTAGGTGGATTCACTACAGTAACAATTGTATCTGTTATAATAGCTGGAATATTCGTCAATTTCATGTAGCAAAAAGCGCCTTTGCAGGGCGCTTTTTCATAGGAGGTAATTTATGCACAGGATAAAATGCAGCTGGGATGGAAAGATGAAGTTTACTGCATCAGATGAGTTTGACCATAAGGTGTCCATGGATCTCGCAGCTGAAGCAGGCGGGGATGACCAGGGCTTCAGGCCTATGCCGATGGTTCTGGTTGGCTTGGGTGGATGCATGGGAGTGGATGTAAAGATGATCCTTGAGAAGATGAAGCAAAATATCATCACCCTTGAGCTTGATATAATGGGTGAGCTGGATGAATCAACGACTCCAAGGATCTACAAGAAAATAAGCATCGTATTCAGCATCAGTGGTGAAAACCTGGAGCAGGATAAAATCGAGAGAGCGATAGCATTAGCTGAGGAGAAGTATTGCAACGTCAGTGCCATGCTGTCCAGGATATGTGAGCTGGAGTATAAAGCAGTTATTATTTAGGAGGGTAGCAATGCAAACAAAACTTGAGAGAATAGAAAGAGACATAGTTGAACTCTCAAAGTTCAACAGCAGCAAGGATGGAGGATTGACCAGATTCTCACTGACAGAGGAAGACAGGGCAGCAAGAAACTACTTGAAAAGCGAGCTGGAAAAGCTCGATGTTAAAATATACGAAGATAAGGCGGCTACACTTTTTGCAAGAAGAGAAGGTACCGATCCGGATGCTCCGGCAATAATGATAGGCTCACACTTCGATTCTGTGAGAAACGGAGGGAACTTTGACGGCCCTGCAGGTGTAGTCATGGCTTTGGAAATTATGAGGACTCTGGATGAAAACAAAATAAGAACCAGATATCCGATCGAGTTCGTGGCGATGATCGAGGAAGAAGGCGGAAGATTTGGATCAGGAGTCTTCGGCAGCAGAGCAATGGCAGGACTTGTTACCTATGAGCAGCTTCAGGCTAACAAGGACAGCGAGGGAGTATCCATGGCTGAAGCATTGGAAAAATTCGGCTTTGACCCCCGCAGGATAGGCGAGGCAAAGAGAGACCCGTCAAAAGTAAAGGCCTTCATTGAGCTTCATATCGAACAGGGACCAATCCTCGAAAAAAACAACAAGGATGTTGGAATAGTTGAGTTTATAGTAGGTATAAATGAATTCAAGGTAATACTCTCAGGAAGGCCGGATCATGCAGGGACAACCCCAATGGACATGAGGGCGGATGCTCTTGGTGTAGCAGCTAAGGTGATCTCAAAGATCGACAGCTACCCGACACCAGAGAATAATGGCACTGTAGCTACTGTAGGTGTGCTTGAGGTAAAACCGGGAGCTGCGAACATAGTTCCTGCCCAGGTAGTGTTTACTGTTGATATCAGGTCAAAGGATCAGGAAAGTATAATAAGAGTAAAAGATAAGATATTAAAAGACCTTGATCAGTTGACCAATGGTTCTGAGGTTTCTTATGAGGTATTCGACATGCTAAATGTTAAGCCTGTAAGGATGAACGAAGAGGTCATAGAAATGTTTGAGGAATCTGCGGGTAAGCTCGGCTTATCCTCTCAGAAGATGTTAAGCGGAGCAGGCCACGATGCTATGATAATGGCTGCCGTCAGTGAAGTTGGATTGATATTCGTACCCAGTAAGGATGGCAGAAGCCATTGCAAGGAAGAATGGACAGATTTTGACAAGCTGCAAAAGGGAATCGAATTGATATATGATACAATACTAAAATTAGGGGAGGTATAAAATGGATATCAAGGAATTAACGAAGAAGCATTTGGATTATGCGGTAGCAACGAGGAGACACTTTCACGAAAATCCTGAACCAAGCATGAAAGAATTCAATACTCAAAAGAGAATCATGGAAGAGCTTAAGGCTATGGGTATAGAACACTATCCATGCGGAGGGACAGGAGTTGTAGGTATAATTAAGGGAAAAGGGCCTGGAAAAACCATAGCCCTGAGAGCAGATATTGACGCATTGGAGGTTCAGGAGGAAAATCCAGTACCCTATAAGTCAAAAATCGATGGAATGATGCATGCATGCGGACATGATACTCATATTTCCGGCCTGTTGACAGCGGCAAAGATCCTTAATGAGATCAAGGATGAGTTCGAC
>DAIPJA010000100.1:0-7345 GCA_036770525.1 Gudongella sp.
TCGGATGCCAATCTGATGGCGGGAGCCGGAACTATGGTCCCGGATTTGGTCATGGGCGAGGGAAACTTCTCTCTGGCCTCCCATTATATGAAGGATCCGAAGCTTTTGTTTGGAAATCTGTTGAACGCACAGCCTGAAATGTCTGTAAAGATAACAGATAAGAGAAATATATATGAGTATAGGATCTACGAAACAGTACTTGTGCCTGAAACTGCATTGTATATGCTGGACCAGGAAAGGGCAGATCTAAGAGGCAAGCCGATCATATCACTCATGACCTGTTACTATACCTCAAAAAACGGTAAAAGGTTTTTCGCACTTGGTGAGTTGGTCGATACCTATGAATACTCGGAGGACAAGTTTTAGCCGCTTTTGTAAAGCGGCTTTTTTGTTGTATGTTTCGATTTGGAGAATACAAACCAGCTCAAAGGGGTAGAATTGAACTGAATATTTTAAAAGGGGTGGTTAGATTTGGATAAAAACAAAAAAAGATACCAGCACAGATATAACATGGATGAGCTGAAAGAGATGACTATCGAGATGATAAACAGAAGAGGAGTACAGCTCGGGGATATTGCAGATATAGTATATGATCTTCAAAAGGATTACTATGAGAATCTTACAAAGGAAATGTGCCTTGAGAATATACATGCAGTATTGAGGAAAAGAGAGATAATACATGCAATCATTACTGGCATTGCAATAGACGAGCTCACAGAGAAGAAATTGCTTCCTGAGCCATTGCAGTCTATAGTCGAAGCAGATGAAGGCCTTTACGGGATAGATGAAATATTACCGTTATCGATAGTAAATGTATACGGCTCCATAGGGCTTACAAATTTTGGCTATCTTGATAAAGAAAAGATCGGAATAATAAAGGAACTTGATACGAAGAAGGGAGAAGCGGTCCACACATTCTTGGATGATATAATTGCTGCAATAGCAGCCGCAGCCGCAAGCAGGATAGCACATTCTGAATAAAAAACCCGGAGCTGAATGCTCCGGGTTATCTTTTGATGATAATCTTTAATGATTATTTAGCAGCTTTTTCCTTTGCGAAGTATTCCTTAGTAAGAGCTATGATAGTACCACTCATTAGAAGAACACCAATCAAGTTTGGAATAGCCATTAGTCCGTTCAATGTGTCTGCAAGATCCCAAAGGAATTCAAGACCGCCAACTGCTCCAAGTATAACTGCTGGTATCCAGATTATTCTGTAAGGCATTATTGCACCTTTACCAAGAAGATACTCTGCACATCTTTCACCATAGTATGCCCATCCGAGGATAGTTGAGAAGGCGAAAAGAACAATACCTATTGATACGATGATACCACCACCTGGGATAGACTCGTTGAAAGCCTGAGTTGTAAGGGCAGCACCTGTAACTCCTGAATCCCAAAGTCCCGATACCATGATAGCTAAAGCTGTAAGTGAACAGATAACTATAGTATCCATGAATACCTCGAATACTCCCCAAAGACCTTGTCTTACCGGGTGGTCAGTAGTTGCGGCAGCGTGAGCTATAGGAGCACTACCAAGACCGGCTTCGTTGGAGAATACACCACGGGAGATACCTCTTCTCATTGCAGTTGCTATTGTTGCTCCTGCGAATCCGCCTGTAGCAGCAGCCGGTGTAAATGCATGCTTGAATATCAATCCAAATGCCTCTGGAATATGAGAAGCATTACCTATTATTATTACAAGTGCTCCAGCTATATAAATAGCAGCCATAAAAGGAACCAGTTTTTCAGTAACAGCACCTATTCTCTTGATTCCGCCAATGATAACAAGAGCTGTAAGGATTGCAAGAACCACTCCTGTAGCGATTGGAGGAATGCTGAAGGATTCTTGAAGAGCTGCTGCAACTGAGTTTGACTGAACCATGTTCCCGATTCCAAACGCAGCAAGAGCTCCAAATAGCGAGAAAATAACTGCAAGCCACTTCATCTTAAGACCATTTTGGATGTAGTACATAGGACCACCTACGTAACGGCCATCTTCTGTCTTTTCTCTGTATTTTACTGCAAGAACGACCTCACCAAATTTTGTTGTCATACCAAATATTGCAGAAACCCACATCCAGAATATTGCTCCAGGTCCGCCAAGTGCGATAGCAGTTGCTACACCTGCAACGTTACCTGTACCAACTGTAGCGGCAAGGGCTGTAGCTACAGCCTGGAAAGGAGTGATCTCACCCTCACCCTTGACGTCCTTGGAGAACATCTTGAAGAAGGTGTTTTTCAGTACGTAACCTAGCTTTAATACGGAAAAGAAATTAGTTCTAAAAGTCAAATAAATACCGGTACCTACCAACAGGAACAGCATTGGGGGACCCCAAACAAATCCGTTCACTGTACTGTTGAGTTGCATAATAAAGTCCATAAATTCCCTCCTTTGTTTTTTGTTTTCAATTTTCGGCACTGCGTAAACCTTGGTGAAGGTCCAATTTCTCAGGCTAAAATCGTTTTCCTCCTAGACGAATCAACCTAAAATGATTTTAGCAAAATTTATACAGCTTTACAACAACAAAGTTAATGGAAAATTCCTAATATAGAGAACATTGATACATCGTTAACGAAATAAATTGCGATCATATGTCCATATTTATACAATTGATACTTATTAATGTTGATAAATAGATGATTTGAATAATAAAACAGAATAGGGAATTCTCTGTAAAGACAAAAATCTGTTAAAAAAAATTAAAATTAATTAAAAGAATAACAAAATAATGGAAGATTATCTGATGAATCATTGCCTGGGAATAACCTTATCCGTTAAGCATGAAGCCTTGTGGTATAATTAAATCAACAATCATCAGGAGGTTACTATGGAAAGAAAATACTATAGCGTCAGGACAGGTAGAAAGCCTGGTATATATGAGACATGGGATAAATGCAAGGAACAGGTAATGGGCTTTCCGGGAGCTGAATATAAAAAATTCTCCACTCTAAAGGAGGCTGAGGAATTCCTTGGCAGACAATCTGTAGATATGGATATGGAGTCAGAGAAGCTAAAAGAAGGCGAGGCTTCTGTATATGTGGATGGAAGCTTTGATCTTGGGTCTTGTACCTACAGCTACGGCGTCGTTATTTTGACAAAATACGATACCTTTAGACTCAGCGGCAGGGAGGTAGATCCTGAGATGGCCATGATGAGGAATGTTTCAGGAGAATTAAAGGGTGCAATGAAGGCCATGGAATGGGCTCTTGAGAACAAAATAAAAACCCTCTACCTGCACTACGATTACACTGGCATCGAGCGGTGGGCAAAGGGCGACTGGAAGACCAATAAAGCCGGAACGAAGGCATATAAGGCATATTTTGACAGTATCAAGGATAGGCTTACTGTAGAATTCATAAAGGTAAAAGCCCACTCTGGGAATAAATATAATGAAGAAGCGGACAGACTATCGAAGGATGCTATATAATCACTCGACCCTTTCATAATTTACATTATTTCTTTGAAGAAGAAGCAAGGCATATTCGTCTACACGATAGTCGTTCTTATAATAAATATTCTTTATACCTGCCTGGATCAATGCTTTGGTGCAGTTAAGACAAGGAAAGTGAGTGACGTATGCAGAACAGTTTTTTACGGATATACCCTCCTTGGCACAGTACAGGAGAGCATTCATCTCGGCATGTATCGTAGCAATACAATGTCCGTCTCTCATTGTATGCCCTACGTCGTCACAGTGAGGATTCCCTGATACTGAACCGTTATAGCCTGTAGATACTATCCTGTTGCTGTCATTTACCAGTACACAGCCTACCCAGGCTCTGTCGCAGGTTGACCTGGTGGCCACCAACTCGGTTATCTGCATGAAGTATTCCTTCCAATCCTTTCTTTTGCTCATCTTTTTCCTCCCGTAGAATTATTAATTTATTTATGACGATATCTTCTCAATCCATATTATAACATAGCTGAAACAATGGGAAATGAAATATTCTGGGTATAATTAAATGGTAATGAGAATACAAAAAAGGAGGAGACAGGAATGTTCCAGGAATTTAAAAAATTTGCCATGCGGGGTAATGTGATCGATTTGGCCGTTGGTGTAGTTATCGGAGGCGCCTTTGGAAAGATAGTAGCATCGTTGGTTGCGGACATAATTATGCCACTTGTAAGCCTGGCGGTCGGAGGGATGGACTTTGCCGGGAAATTCGTAAGTCTTGACGGAAATACTTATCCAACTCTTGCAGCTGCGCAGGAGGCAGGAGCTGCAACTATTAATTATGGTTTGTTTATAATGGCAATCGTTGACTTTCTGATTATCGCATTTTCTATTTTCATGGTAGTTAGAGCTATCAACAGGATGAAAAAGCCTGAGGAGCCTGTTGCCGAGGAGCCTACTACTAAAGAGTGTCCATTCTGCAAATCACAGGTAGCTATTGCAGCAACAAGATGTCCACACTGCACATCCTCTTTGGAATAAAGAAGGAAGTGATTTAAAATGTATGGCCTTGTTCTTGAAGGTGGGGGAGCTAAAGGCAGCTACCATGTAGGTGTATATAAAGCTCTCCTTGAGGAGGGCATACCAATAGGAGGAGTCGCAGGAACCTCGATCGGTGCCTTGAATGGAGCTATGATAGTGCAGGGAGACTTTGAGATCTGTCTTAAGCTTTGGGAGAGCATCAGCTATTCAAAGATCATAGGAGCAAACTATGAGGAGATAGAAAGGCTAACCCGATTAAGGCTTGGCAGAGAGGAACTTGTGATTCTGGCTCAGAAGCTTAAGCTTTTGATCACAGATAAGGGATTTGATATTTCACCCTTCAAAAGGATGCTGGATAAATATGTGGACGAGGATAAACTAAGATCATCGGAAATGGACTTTGGGCTGGTGACCTTCAATCTATCTGACCTGAAACCCGTTCAGTTGTTCAAGGAACAGATACCCTATGGGGAGATGAAAAACTATCTTCTTGCATCATCCTATTTGCCGGTCTTCAGATTTGAGAGACTCAACGGTAAGCTCTATCTTGATGGAGGGATATATGACAATCTTCCATTCAGGATGCTTCTAGGAAAAGGGTACGATAAGCTTATTGTCGTGAGGACACATTTGGATGCAAGGACTCGGGAGATATTACCCCATGGATTGGAGGCTATAATAATTGAGCCTTCTGAGGATATAGGCAGGACCTTCAATTATGATAAGGAAACGATCAGTCATAACATCAAGCTGGGTTATTACGATGCCTTGAGGCAGTTGAGAGGACTTAAAGGATCCAGGTTCTATTTCGAACCAAAGGGTGAAGGGTATTATTTTGACATGTTCACTCACCTGAATGAGGATACCATAAAGGACGTCTCCGATTTATTAGGATTTCAGGGAAATACATCACTAAGATTCCTTTTCGAGGAAATACTCCCTAAGATCGGGAAAATGCTGGACCTTGGACAGAATAACAGCTATGAGGATCTGGCAATTAGCCTCATTGAAAGACCAATGCACGATGCAGGCATGGATAGATTCAGGATCTATCATTTCGACGAGGTGATCAGATCAAAGTCTCTGGATCTGGTTCGATTCCGGGGAAGGGATACCAACAGACTTGCAAGACTAAAGGAGAGATTAGAGAATATAAGCCCCTTTAACAAAGAGGAGCTATTGCTTCAACTGGCAGATATGATATTCAGAAAATGAGCAACATGGAGGGAAAACGGTGGATATCAATAAACTGGCTTTAAAGGTACAAAACAGAACTCCCAAGCCCATGGATGTAAAGGGCAGGTTTGCGGTTTTGATACCGTTGATAAACAGAAACGGCACATGGGAGATCATTTATGAACTCCGCTCCAAAAACATTACCCAGCCTGGGGAGGTATCATTTCCGGGTGGAAAGGTTGAACATGGAGAAAACTTCATGCAGACTGCTGTAAGAGAAACCCTTGAGGAGCTTCGTATAGACAGGGAAAATATAAATCTCATAGGTGAGCTTGATTTCTTGGTTTCCTATGCCAATTTTACCATCCACTGCTTTCTTGGAATAATAATGAACGTGGATTTTGAGAATATAGACCCAAATCCGGACGAGGTGGACCATATCTTCAGTGTGCCAGTAAGCTTTTTTGCGGAGAATGAGCCTTTGGTCCATGAATTATCCTTAAAGACCGAAGACAGCGAAACATTTCCATACCACCTGATTCCCAATGGAAGGGACTATAATTTCCGCGTGGGCAAGCACAGGATATTGTTTTATGAGTATGGGGATTACACTATTTGGGGATACACCGCAAGGATGACCCATCAACTGGCTGAAATAATACGAGGTCTGGAATAAAAATCGAGGAGCTTTAGAGCTCCTCGTCTTTTAATTGCTTCAGTGAGAAAGTTATGAGTATGGCTGCAATTAAAAATGATGTGAAATCAGCTATCGGCCCTGCCATCCACACACCGCTGAGCCCCAATAGCTTAGGCAGTATAAGTAATGCCGGTATAAGGATCAGGACCTGCCTTGAAAGACTCAATAGCATTGACTGACGGGGTTTTCCAGTCGCCTGGAAGTATGCGCTGCTCACTATCTGAAAGCCAACGAACGGGAATGCCATAAGCAAAGTCCTCATTCCAGGCACTGCTATAGACATCAACTGGCCGGACGCCCCCTGCTCTCCAACAAAGGCCTTTATTATAATTTCAGGGAAGAACTGGACGATAATGAATCCCAGTGTGGTTATGGTGGTGGCTGCAATGGCAGCGTATTTGAACGTTTTCCTGACTCTGCTGTACTTCTTTGCTCCGTAGTTATATCCCATGATAGGCTGTGATCCCTGGTTTATGCCGAATATGGGCATAGCTATCATCATGCTTACCGAGTTGATCACTCCCATACTGGATGTAGCCATATCGCCTCCATAGCTCTGAAGGTTGGTATTATATAAGGCCGTCACCATACTTGCTGCTATCTGCATACTGAATGGTGCTACTCCATTTGCAACTATCTTCTTGATAATTGTAAGATCGGGAATGAGGTACTTTTTCTTGAAAGATAATATACTTTTACCTGTCAGGAAATATCTTAAGACCCACATTGCTGATACAGCCTGAGAGATTATAGTCGCAAATGCGGCTCCCCTGACCCCCATATCAAATACAAAAATGAAGATAGGATCCAGGATCATATTAAGAAATGCTCCTATCAGCATTGTGAACATTGCAATTTTAGGATTACCTTCACCTCTGATGAAGTTATTCATTCCAAAGCCAATAGCATTAAGAGGTGCTCCTATCAATATGACCTGCAGATAATCCTTGGCATAGCCGATATTCGAGCTGCTCGCACCAAATAGCTTAAGCAGGGGCTCAAGAAGCACTGTGCCTGCTGCACCCAGAAATAC
>DAIPJA010000101.1:0-7309 GCA_036770525.1 Gudongella sp.
AAAGTTCTCAGCAATCGAAATCAAGGAATCACCGTATTCTGTCACGATGGTATAGCCCTCTTGGCACAAATTATGTTAACGGCCTAAGACCGCCCCTATTAACGCTTATCGCCCATCGCATAGCGCTTATGAATCCCTGTAACACATTCGTAATGTTATTGTAACCCCTTTGACCCCCCTTCATTATATAATAGTCATAACTACGGACATAAGAAAGGGGAACGATATGAGAATAAGAAAAACAACAGTCTTGATTATGCTGATAGCCGCAATTATATGGCTAAGTCCTGTCTCTGTTTCAGAGGCTGCAAATATACAGCTGCCGGAGAAGATACACGAAACAATCAATGAAACACAAATATCACCTGGAGTTGTTCATGAAAATCATCAGAGATTCACAACCAGCGGATGGTGGAATATAAACGTATTGAGGGTCGATCTGACCGATAAATATACCAGTGTTGGTAGTCTGTTCAACCCAGCCGGACTCTCCTCGAGAGACAGCATTGGCGGAATGGTTGAGAAAAAGAATGCTATCGCCGGAATCAATGGCGATTTCTACAACTTCCAGCCTATTCCTAATTCGCTGGGTGCATTGGTGGATGAAGGAAGAATAATATCCTCACCAAATCACCTCCCTGTATTCTATCTTATGGATGATGAAGCCTTTGTTGATTACTTTACAACCAAAATTACTCTTACCAACTGGCGATCTGGTTATCAGCTGCCTGTCACTACCATAAACAAGGTTTCAACAAACTTTGATACTATTATGATGTTTAATTCCAATTGGGGTTCAAAATCGATCGGCAATAGATTCCACCAGGATCTGACAGAGTTTCTGGTAATAAATGATGTAGTTGCAGACAAAAGGACAGGAGGAGCACCTTTTGATATTCCTCTCGATGAGAATTCTTTCATCATATCGTCAAGAAGCTCATGGGTAAATGACTTCCAGCCAGGAGACAGAGTACAGCTGGATATGAGTATCTCTCCTGATTTAAGGAGTCTTCAGTTTGCCATAGGAGCAGGAGGTATCATTCTTAGGGATGGACAGGTCACAAATACTGATGTTGTTGTGTCCGGGAATCATCCAAGAACCGGAATTGGGATAAGTAAGGATGGCGAAGAAATCATCCTAGTGACTATCGATGGGAGGGACAGCTCGTTCAAGGGTGTCTCACAGGAAATGTTTGGAGCAATACTAAAAGATCTGGGTGCCTGGAATGGTGTCAACCTGGATGGTGGAGGCTCCACTACAATGGTGGTTAAGCCAAACGGCGAAAATAAGTCCATTGTGGTTAATAAACCCAGTGAAGGAACTCAAAGACTTGTTGTAAATGGCGTCGGAGTCTTTAGTTCAGCGCCAATGGGCAAAGCTGAACGGATTGAAATCGCCTCACAAAAACAAAGTGTTTTAATAGGTGAGTCGACTGCCTTAACGGTTAAGGTATATGATCAATATCATAATCTTATAGCCACAAATCCTTCAGATGTGAGATGGAGAGTTTCTGGAGCAGCTGGAAGGGTCAGTAATGGGTCCTTTTACGCAGAGAGCTCAGGAGTGGCAAAGCTTACTGCAACCTATCAGGGTGCATCCGGAGAATTCAATGTAAAGGTACTGTTCAGTGCTGTTGAAATTGAAGCTGCAGTAGACAGCTTTAATGTGGCTATTGGCGGGTCGAGAAATATTGGTAAGCTAAACGGGATAGATAAATCAGGATATTCAGGTGAGCTGTCCTATTCCAATGTATCAGCATCTGTAACAGGCGGTATTGGAGAGTTTAGGGACGGCATATTCTATGCTTCCAGGAATATAGGTGCAGGATCATTAATACTGAAATCTGGTGATGCTGTCAAGACAATAAAAGTATCAGTAGGGTCGCAATCTATGGCAGTAGCATCCTTTGAAGAAGGTATTAATTACAGATTTTCTGGTTACCCCGCTGCTGTGCTTGGCTCAGCTGTACCCTCAACAGATGCTGTAGATGGAAAATCCAGCATCGAGCTTATTTACGATTTTTCAAAAGGTGAGGGAACACGAGCAGCTTATGTGGACTTTTTAAATACTGCAAAGGGAATTGCTCTTCCGGGGTCTCCCGTCAGGATAGGCCTAATGGTAAATGGAGATTCCTCCGGGACCTGGTTAAGAGGAACTCTAATAGACTCGGCAGGAAAAAGTCATGTGATCGATTTCTCCAAGGCAATAGACTTTACTGGCTGGAGGCAACTGGAAGCGTCTGTGCCTGACGGGGTTGTTTATCCGGTAAGTCTCCAGAGGGTATACGTAGCAGAGGTCAATGAACAGAAATTTCCTTTGGGCAGAATTTTGATCGATGCGCTTACTGTGCAAACACCTACACCCTTTAATGATGCAGAAGCAACAATTAGCACCAAGGTGCAGGATCCTCTTGAGAAATCAGTCCAGGGTGGGTATAGACTGGTGGTATACTCGGAACCTGCCATAACAGGAAATACACTTTTCTCAAGGATCGTATCCTCCTCCAGACTTACTGGTCTTATACAAAGACTAAATGGAGCTAATATAGGAGTGCAGCTGGGGAATATGAGTCAAGGTTTCAAGTCTTCCATCTCTCACAACAGAGTTTTGTCAGGAGGGTCTGTGTATGGTATCCATAGGGAAGGAGAGCTTGCAGTCATAACACTCCAGGCTAATTCCGAGGGCATAAGAGCTCAGGACAGCAGTCAGTGGACAAGACTTATAAAGGATATAAATGCTGCAGACAAAAATCTTGTGCTCGTTCTAAACAGGACAATTTCAAGCTTTAGCGATTCAATGGAGGCCTTGCTTCTTCACAATCTATTGGTTGAAGCAGCTGAGTCCGGTAAAAATGTATATGTGGTCCAATCCGGTTCAAAAAATACCTCTCAACTCAGGGATGGAGTGAGATATGTAGAATTGACGGGCACAAAGGCTTCAACTCCTTATGAGCTATCTGGTTATTCTTACTTTGAGCTTACGATCGATGGAAGAAATTCCGGATATCAAGTAAACAGTCCTTTCAAGCTTTCCAGATAAAAAATAGGCTTCTTAAGAGCAGGGATCTCTTAAGTAGCCTATTTTATTTAACTGCTAGCAGCAGTTCGAGCCTTTATCCTTCCTGAATTTTCGGCTAAAAGCATTCAGATTACTCTCAGCTATCCAGGTATTGATCAATGCATTTGCACATCCTACACCCGATTCAACCTCTATGGCATTTACAGGGCAATTGACATCACAAGCACCACACTCGATACAATTATTCTTTCTAACCAAAGCTGCCTTCATATTACTGATCTCAAAAACATCATGCGGGCATACAATTCTACATATCCCGCAGCCTGTGCATTTCCCCTGATCAAGTTTTATTTTCGCTACATCCTTGATATATTCCATTTTTCACACCTCAAATTCTAGCTATAAACGCACTTACTATAATAAGGCCTAATCCCAGTATAAAAGCTGAACCTATAAGGGGTATAGCTCTCATAGTTTCCTTCTTAACTCCGGATAAAGATGTAAAGGTTGTGCTTCCTGTGTAATTCAATCCCATGAAGCTTATCGTGGATGTAGATAAAAGGATATTTGAAGCTGCAGTAAACATATTTCTTGAAAAACCAAAAGTTTCAGGAAATACTACCAGAATAAACGACCAGATAAGGCCAGGTATCGCAGCTTTTGCTGAGAACATCCTGAATGGAAGTATGGGTAACATTGCCGGGAAAATCAATGTACCGATAAGGATCGCAATAAAATAGGCAAAGGTGCTCTTGATTGAGCTCACCATAACTCCTAAAATACTCATATTCCCTTGTAACAATCTTACAGAAGCAAATAGGATAAATATTGGAATCAAGAACCTTAGAGCTGAGACGGTCTCAACCAACGCTACCTCCATCCTGTTAAATAATCCAAAGCTTACTCTCCTCATCTCTTCTGAGGCAATATTCCCATTTTCAATATACTGGATAATATCGCTGGAATGTACAGGGCCAAATTCTACCTTGAATCCGGTATATTTTGTAACCTGCCAAGCGCTAACCCCCGGTGCTGATAGCTGTGGGAGAATGACCGATTTGTGGTCCACCAGACTGCTTAGTTTGTGTTTCTTTATCCTAAAAATCAACTCCTCAGTAGAAAAGGTTCCTTTACCTGCAGCACACCAGACATTCACTCCCTTTGTGTCTATGACTAAAAGCCAGGTATCCAAACCAGTCAGCTTTTCTCTAAGCTTATCGATAGTTAGCTTGTAGTTGCCTGTGACCAATACAGGAGACTTCCTGTCCGGTTTTCCAACAGCATAAACTCCAACCGGTGCTGTATAGTTATCTCTTCCTATACCTATTCTCATCAATAGCTCCCAATGCTTATCAAATGGAAATATCTCAGTGGAGAGAATCGGCACTCTCCCGGAGTCAGTCTCCAAATCACCGGTAATAATATGTCTTATTCTTTCATCGCAGTAAGCAGTTTCTTTTTGTCTGATCTTTTCTTTTAACTTTTCCTCCAGACTGGAGGGCTTCTTCTCTTCAATAACTCAGCAGGATCTATTATTTGATACTTCCATGTGACCACCCCTTTCCCTCCCAAAATAAATCAAAACCGCACAGGTTCAATAGTAATACCAGTGCGGTCGTTGTTCAAGCAATTGATTTATCTATTGAATTTTGATCTTTCGCTATCCTTCATGCTTTTCTCCAGATATGCAAGTGAGTCAAGTGATTTCCCTGTCCCTATAGCAACACATTCCACTGCATTGTCAGCAAGACGTGTAGGAATACCTGTCTTCTCTTCTATTAGCCTGTCGAGACCATTAAGCATTGCACCGCCGCCTGTGAGATAGATACCAACATTGCTTATATCTGAAGACAATTCAGGTGGGGTTTTTTCAAGGACCTCATGTACAGCTTCCAGGATCTCATTGACCGGCTCTGCAAGTGCGTCCAGCATGTCGTTTGATGAAACCGTAACTGTTATAGGCAAGCCCGTAAGAAGGTTTCTTCCCTTTATTTCCATAAACTTTTCTTCTTCAAATGGATATGCGCAGCCGATTTCGACCTTTAAGGCTTCTGCAGACCTCTCGCCTATCATCATATTGTATTTCTTTCTGATGTATCTGATTATAGCTTCGTCACATTCATCTCCGGCAGTCTTAATGGATTTGCTTACGACTATTCCACCAAGGGATATAACGGCAACATCTGAAGTTCCTCCACCTATGTCTACTATCATGTTTCCGTTTGGTAGAGTGATGTCAAGACCTGCACCAATGGCTGCTGCAATAGGCTCTTCGATCAGGTAGGTTTTACTTGCACCGGCTTCATTGCTTGCTTCCATTACAGCTCTCTTCTCTACCTCAGTTATCCCGCTGGGGACGCATATGATGATTCGAGGCTTGAGCCACATCCTTCCAAGGGCTTTCTGAATGAAATATTTCAGCATCCTTTCGGTGATGCTGTAGTCAGAAATTACGCCATCCTTTAAGGGTCTTACAGCCACTATGTTGCCAGGAGTTCTTCCTAACATCTTTCTGGCTTCCTCTCCTACAGCAAGAAATTTGTTGGTGTACTGGTCTATTGCAACAACGGATGGCTCCTTCAAAACAATGCCCTTTCCCTTGATGTATACCAATACGCTGGCTGTACCAAGATCTATACCTACGTCTGCTCTCAAAGCGCTCATGCATATCCTCCTTTGCCGGAATTTTCCTGTTAAATATGTAAAATAAAGGTCCTAACAATAACTATACTTAATCTTTTTGTCATTATCAAGACCAAATCTTTAAAAATGCTTATTCTATCTTATTTAGCTGTTCTTTCTGTATATAACGGCACCTAATCCTGTGAATTTTGCTTCTATCCCGTCATACCCTCTGTCAATGTGATATACATTTTCTATCTCAGTTATTCCATCTGCAACAAGCCCTGCGAGAACCAGCGCTGCTCCAGCTCGAAGGTCTGATGCCTTTACAACTGCACCCTTAAGCTGCTTGATCCCGTTTATTATTGCAGATCTGTCGTCTATTTTAATGTCAGCTCCCATCTTCTTAAGCTCGTCCACATGCATGAACCTGTTTTCAAATACAGTTTCTATCACCACACTGGTACCTTTAAGAATAGTCATAAGAGCCATGAATTGAGCCTGCATATCGGTAGGGAATCCTGGATAGGGAAGTGTTTTTATATCTATTGCTTTAAGTTCACTGTTCCCGATTACTCTTATGCTGTCGATACCTTCCTCAACTGTACACCCAGCTTCCTTAAGCTTAGCTATAATTGGCTTCACATGGCTGTTAATAACGTTTTCAATTACGACGTCGCCGCCTGTTATAGCAGCAGCAACCATAAAGGTTCCGGCTTCTATCCTGTCAGGAATGATGGAATGCCTTGCTCCACCCAGCTTTTTTACTCCCTTGATCCTTATCGTAGAGGTTCCTGCTCCCTTAATATCAGCACCAAGCTTATTGAGGAAATTGGAAAGGTCGACTATTTCTGGCTCCATTGCCGCGTTGTCAATAATCGTCTCTCCCTCTGCCATTGTTGCAGCCATCATGATATTTTCGGTTGCTCCTACTGAAGGGAAATCCAGGTATATCTTATCTCCTACAAGCTTCTCAGTATAGGCACCTATATTACCATGATCAATATCAATAGTAGCACCAAGCGCCTTAAAGCCTTTAAGATGGAGGTCTATTGGCCTTGTACCTATAGCACAGCCACCTGGCATTGAGTTCTTGGTCTTTCCCATTCTCGTAAGCAACGGACCCATAACAAGGAATGAGGCTCTCATCTTGCTCATAAGCTCATAGCTGGTCTCATAGTTATTGATACCTGCAGAGTTTATCCTTATGACTCCCTCATCCAGATAATCAACCTTACTTCCAAGCGAAGTCAATACCTCGCACATTATCTCAACATCCTTGAGCTTTGGAACGTCCTCAAGTATTATATCCTCTGTCCCCAGCAGTGATGAGGCAAGTATGGGAAGCGCAGCGTTTTTTGCACCGCTTATCCTCACATTTCCTTTTAATGGAGGGCTCTTCTCTACCATGATCCTATCCAAAATATCTCCCCCTAAATCATACGCATTAAGTTAAGGCTCTGAGCCGTATAAGTCAATAATAAGTATCTGTCGACATAGTTCTAACTTTATCATTATATCATTACTGGATAGTTTTTGCATTAACAAAAAAGCACCCCTGATTTACTCAGGGATGCTTAGCTGATTGAATATTAAACTTCCATCTGCACCAAGTCTTCAGGGATGATAAGGGTAGCCTCTGTGGCTGCCTGTACCTCTTCCACTGTG
>DAIPJA010000102.1:0-7228 GCA_036770525.1 Gudongella sp.
GGTGAGGGTGGAGATGGAGTCACTGTAGTTGAGCTTAAGTGAGTAAGGTTAGGGGAATAGAATATCGTAATCAAATAATGTTGAAAATAATGTAATTATAGGGTATATTTAATTAATAAATATTGAGTCAGAGATGGGGAAAGTACTCAGATGGATATCAAAGCGAGCCGGGGTAGGTGTAAGCCGGTGATTGAAATCAAAAGGAAAAGAGACCCTGAGACTGCGAGAGTACGTTGATCGCGTTAAGATCTCAAGCGGGCATAATGCCAATAAGAGTGGTACCACGGGATAGCTCTCGTCTCTTGCAGGAGATGAGGGCTAATTTTATTTTTAGGAGGAGATTGGATGTTAATATTCAAGGACAAAGCAGTGGACCTGCTTTCTACAATCATAACCGATCTGGAAAGAGAAGAACTGGAAAGCTTGATAGAAATCCCACCGTCGTATGATATGGGGGACTATGCATTCCCCGCCTTCAGACTGGCTAAAGTTTTGAGAAAAGCACCGAACATTATAGCACAGGATCTGGCTGCCAAACTGAAGGAAGATAATAATTTTGAAAAAATTGAAGCGGCTGGACCCTATCTCAATTTTTTCATAAGCAGGGAAAGACTTGCACAAACGACTATTTCCGAGGTATTGGAGAAAAAAGAATTATATGGTTCCTCAAATATTGGAGAAGGGAAAAAGGTTATCGTAGAGTTTTCATCACCTAATATTGCAAAGCCCTTCCATATTGGGCATATACGTACTACAGTAATTGGCAATTCCCTTGCCAAAATATATAAGTTCCTTGGATTCGATACTATAAAGATCAATCATCTTGGGGATTATGGTACTCAGTTTGGCATGCTCATTTCGGCATTTAAAAAATGGGGGGATAGAGAGGTCATAGAAGCCAACCCAATTAAAGAGCTTCTTGCTCTTTATGTAAGATTCAATACAGAAGCCGAAAGCGACCCTCAGCTTAAGGATGAGGCAAGATACTGGTTCAAGGAGCTGGAGAATGGAAATCAGGAAGCTTACGAGCTGTGGCAATGGATAAGAGAGATTAGTCTTAAGGAGTTTAGCCGAGTATATGATATGCTTAAAATAGACTTTGACTCCTATGCAGGTGAAAGCTTCTATTCCGATAAAATGCCTGAAGTACTTGAGGAAATGAAGGCGAAGGGAATAGTTAGGGAATCAGAGGGTGCCCTGATAGTTGACTTGGAGCCTTACGGAATGCCTCCAGCTTTAATTATGAAAAAGGATGGCTCAACGCTTTATACGACAAGAGATATTGCAGCTGCAATCTATAGAAAGAATCATTACGATTTTTATAAGAATATATATGTCGTAGCTTCTCAACAAAACCTACATTTCAAGGCATGGATAAAGATCGTGGAGTTGATGGGACATGAATGGGCAAAGGATTGCATCCACATTCCATTTGGGATGGTCAGCCTCGAAGAAGGAACTTTGTCCACAAGAAAGGGCAGAGTAGTATTCCTTGAGGATGTTTTAAATACAGCCATTGAAAATACAAGAAAGATAATTGAGGAAAGAAACCCAGGTCTGGCTGACAAGGATGAGGTTGCAAAGCAGATAGGTATTGGAGCAATACTATTCCAGGAATTGTTTAACCAAAGAATAAAGGATTATGTCTTCAATTGGGACAGGACCCTAAGCTTCGAAGGAGAAACCGGACCATACGTTCAATATACCCATGCTAGAGCAAATTCACTTCTAGAAAAGGGAGGATTTGACAATAAAGGCAAGATCGATTATAGTCTCTTAACTAATGAAGACGAAACCAATATCATCAGACTTATCTACAACTTCCCGGACACAATAGTCGATTCTATGGAGAAGAACGAACCATTTTTTATCACCAGACATATCGTTGATCTGGCAAAGGCATTCAATAAATTCTATAACAGTACCTCAATCATAGTTGAGGATGAAACGCTCAGGAACACTAGGCTTGCACTGACATTCGCAACTAAAACAGTAATCAGGACAGGATTAGGACTTCTTGGTATAGATGCACCGAATAAAATGTAAAAAGAGACTCTGTCAAATCGACAGAGTCTCTTCCTTTAGGTATTCCAGAAATCTATCCTGGGGCATTTCAGCAAGAGATGCCAGTTCCTGGAGAATATTGTTCCTCAACTGAAGGAATTGATCAATATTAGTTGATTTACCTGTATACTCAAGGGCTTCAATGATCAAAAGCATGTCATCCTTAGACATTTCCTGTATTGAAATTCTGTCGAAATCAAAGTGTTTCATTTTTTGTCCCCTTTCAAATGTTCTTTCACTATTCTATAATGTTTAGGATAAAGATTCAATAGCCTACGGGTAAAATCGATTGGCACGCGCGTGCTTTTGTTATAGAATATGATTACAGTCAAATTTCTGCAAGGAAGGTATTGCGATGAAGACTTTATTGGTTGCCCTAAACTCAAAATATATACATTCAAATCTAGCTATTAGATATCTTAAGGCATATGCTGGTGAGCTATGCGATATTATGATCGAAGAATTCACAATAAATCAGAGAGCCGACTGGATAGCCGCCGAAATATTTCGTATAAAAGCGGATTTAGTGGGCTTTTCCACTTACATTTGGAATATCGAAGAGGTTTTGGATATTTCGAGAATTATAAAAATCGTATCCCCAGAAACCCGTATCCTACTTGGTGGCCCGGAGGTATCCTATGATCCGGTTGATATACTTCAGAATAATAGATTTATAGATATTGTTATTTACGGAGAAGGTGAAGAAACCTTCAGAGAGCTGATCACTGAAAAGGATTTAGCTGAAATTGATGGTTTAGCCTTTAGAAAAGAGGATGAAGTATTCATTAATCCTCAAAGACCACTTATAAAGAATCTTGACGACATTCCCTTTCCTTACTCGGAGAATGACAGCTTGGAAAATAAGATAGTGTACTATGAGGCATCCCGTGGGTGTCCATTCAATTGTTCATTCTGCTTATCTTCAACAATTCATGGTTTAAGGCGATTCTCAATAGATAGAGTGAAAAGAGATTTGGATTTTTTGATAGGATCTGGTGCCAGACAGATTAAATTTGTGGATCGGACATTTAATGCAGATAAGAGCTTTGCACATCAGATAATGGAACATATAGCTCAAAACTCAAAGCAAATGACAAGCTTTCATGCAGAAATTACAGCTCACCTTGTAGACCAGGAGCAGTTGGAGTTTTTCAAAGGTCTAAGGAAAGGGTTGTTCCAATTTGAAATCGGAGTCCAGTCGACCAATCAGGATACTATAAATGCAATTGGCCGGATTACTGACTTCAATAAACTGAAAGAGGTTTCAGAAGCCATAGCTTCATTCGGCAATATTCACCAACATCTGGATCTTATTGCAGGACTTCCATTTGAGGATTATCATAGATTTAGTAAATCCTTCGATGATCTATTTGAGATAAACCCTGAAAAAATTCAATTGGGATTCCTCAAACTCCTAAAAGGGTCGAAGCTTCGGGATGAGGCTGAGCTTCATGGGTATGAGTTCCTTGAAAAAGCTCCCTATGAGGTTTTAAAGACAAAATGGCTAAGCTACGAAAATATTATCAAACTAAAAGACATTGAAGAATTGGTTGAAAGATACTATAATGAAAGGCTTTTCAAGTACAGCATTACACATATATCCATAAAATATTTTGAATCTGCATTCAGATTTTTTGAATTATTTTCAGATTACTGGAGAAGGTCGAAGCTGTATGATAAAGCTCACAGCAGGGAGTCCTTATACAATATTCTATTCGAATTCTGTAAAAGCATGAGTATTGAGGATATGGCTCTTGTAACTGACCTTATAAAGCTGGATTTTCATTTAAACAATGATTCGAATAAGATTCCAAGAGCTTTCGGCAAGACTAATTCTCTTGAAGGGTCCACACTTCACGATCTTTTGAGGAAGACTGAATTAGTTAAAACCTGTATACCAGAGGAGCTTGAGACATCAATAAAAGATCTTATTAAGAGGATCAGGGTTGAGTACTTTAGTACGGACATATTCCAACTCATTAAGGCAGTTCCACCATACTCTTATTCTGAGACAGAAACTGCAGTCATGTTCTATAGTCCTCCTATAAGAAATGAGGATAAAAAAATATTTGATGTAACAAAATTTGTCAGGGAGGTATTGGTTTGAATATCATTCAAGATATAGCATACGTTAACGGAGAAGTATTAAAAAAGACAACAGAAAACATCAAGAAAAATCCGCAGGTACTGTTTTTAGGATTTGCATATGTAATTGTCGGGATTGGGGTATCATTCCTTATGGGCTATCTTCTCTCAGGACCAATTGGCATCTTCGGTGGTATCATAATGGCGGTACTTCAAAGCGCACTTATATCAAGCTACCTTTTCGTATTAGGAAATGTAATAGTCTATAATCGTTTTCGGTGGAAAGATGCCAGATATGGGTTGACTCATTACCTGTGGAAGGTATATGGAATATTTTTTATATTTTATATATCAAGTATGGTGCTTAATCTCTTAGCCGGAATCATTGGACCGATCATTTATACAATATATTGGGTATTGCCTTTGATAATATTGTTACTCCTTAACCCATTGCCTGAAGCGATATACATTAAAGATCGAGATCCACTGGACACGATTATATATACTTTTGAATTTATGAAAGAGAACTGGCTAAATTGGCTGATTCCGAATATTGCTTTTATGTTTTTGATATATGCTTTAACAAGTGGCATTTTTAGTTCGGACATTTTAGGAAATGGCTCTGGAGGAATTAAGTGGTTAATTATGGTTATAGCTTCAGGAGCGGTTATTTCTGTCGGGATGTTATATAGAGGGCATCTATTTGCATTGCTTAATGGATCAACCAGAAGAAAAAGGCAGTTCATGCGAAAATTCTAGGAGGTAGCAATGAAGGAAGCAGACAATTATTTTTCAATTAAATCAAAGGAGGTAGGCTTTGTCAGTCTCAAAGGGGAAAGTGGCGAAAGACTTGCTCTTATTGGATTAGATCCGGATCTTCCTCTTCCAGTAATTACTGAGAAACTGATCAAGGATTTAAGCAATTCGGGTGATGATAAGGAGATATCAGTTGATCAGATAATCGAGGGGATATCATACACTTTGGGTGCTGACGAAAACTTTCCCCACAAGAACGATTATATTAAAATTTTGAAATACCACAGCCATGATATTGATAAGCTATTGCTAAGGAAAGCTCTTGAAGAGCTTGATAATGGGGATTTGGATACTAGCGGGATGTATCTTCGGACACTAAAACAATTGACCCCTTCACTAGATGGTGATTTTTATTATGCATTTGTTCTTGAACGCCTAGCAGAGGAAATGCTTCAATCAGAAGACCCATCTAAGGGAATCAAGCTTCTGCATGAATCAACCTTGATCCTCGAGGAGATCCTTGAAGTGGACTCTGAGTATTATCCAGCATATTACAAGCTTGGATATCACTACAGATACCACAATCAATTCGCGAAGGCTAAGTTGACCTGGGACAAGGTACTAAGTCTTGACCCTGATGATCTTAGGAAGGAAGAAATAAGGCTTCAGCTTGAGTCCATAGAATCTGATTACAGGATAGAGATGGCACTTTCCTATATGGATAGCATGAAGTATGATCTGGCACTAGATCATCTTCTGAAGCTATTACCAGCAGAATCCAAGAACTGGTATGTGAATTACTTGATCGGTCTGGCATATAGGGGCTACGGGGATGTTGAAAATGCCATAGAGTACCTTACTGTCTCATTAGAATTAAAAGATAACGTAGCGGACACTTACAATGAGCTGGGAATTTCCTATTTCAACGAAGGCGATATTGGAACGGCCATAGAAATTTTTACTGATGGCCTTGTGAAATGTGGAGAAGATTACAGATTATATTTCAACAGAGGCCTTGGAAGGCTTAACTTGGGTGACTTTGATATCGGCCTACTTGATATAAGGACAGCTCATAAGCTGAATCCCGAAGATGAAGGTGTTAAAGCACAGCTGCATTCATTGGAAAACTACATGAAGGAAAAGGGAGGATCAATATGATAAAATCATTGGATGAGTTACTGGAACTTAAGGGTAACAAGATGAAGCTTGCTGTAGTTGCTTGCCAGGATGAAGACGTACTGGGAGCTGTCGTAGAAAGTGCGGAGATGGGGATAAGTGATCCTATACTCATAGGTTCAAAGCAGGAGACCTTCGAAATTGCAGAAAAACTGGGCCTTGACATATCAACCTTCAGATTCATTGAGAGTTCGAGCCTTGAAGAAGCCGCTGAAACGGGAGTAAGACTCATATCCGCGGGTGAAGCGGATTATTTAATGAAGGGCTTGGTCGATACTTCAATATTACTAAAAGCAGTGTTAAACAAGGAATGGGGATTAAGAACAGACAGCCTCTTAAGCCATGTCATGGTTTATGAAATCAGCACATACCATAAGCTGCTCTATTTGACAGATGGAGGAATGAACCTCTACCCCGATGTTGAGGAGAAAGCTAAAATTATTGACAATGCATCAGCTGTAGCGAGAGCTATGGGTAATGAAAAGATAAAGGTGGCTGTTTTAGCTGCTAAGGAAAAGGTAAACCCCAAAATGCAGGCAACAGTTGATGCTGCTGAGCTGGAAAGCTTGGGCAAGGAAGGAAGATTTGGAGATGATGTGATCGTTGAGGGACCGATGGCTTTGGATCTGGCATTGTCAAAAGAAGCGGTCCAGGTCAAGAGGTTTCCCGGGGAAGTAGCTGGAGATGCGGATATTCTGCTTGTACCAAATATCGAAATGGGTAATGGCATTGGTAAGACAATAACATATTTGGCAGGCGGGAAATCGGCAGGCATAATAATGGGAGCAAAAGTTCCTGTTGTTTTAGTCTCCAGAGCAGATGATAAGGATACAAAACTTTACTCAATTGCACTGGGAAATATGATTGCCAAGCACTCAAGAGAAATGGCTAAATAAAGTCATCCTTCACCATAAACACACGGCATTTTCACATTAATTATTTATAAAAACCCGTTGACTTTGAGGATAAAAGGTGGTAATATTTATAAAGTCAGCACTACATTTGAGGATGCGTAAAAAAACCTAAAAAAACCTGTTGACACCGCTTAAGTATAGATGCTATACTAAGCAAGTCGCCTCGAGAGGGCGGCTCATGAACCTAGATAACTAAACAGTGTGAGAGCTTTGAATGAACCAAAGATTTCAAT
>DAIPJA010000103.1:0-7112 GCA_036770525.1 Gudongella sp.
CCCAGGCACGGCCTTTAGAGCCTCCTGGGAAGCTACCACGACAATAGGCAGGACGAGCAGGGACATTGTCAAGCCACCTGCCAATATGCTCGAACCAAGCCCCAAAGCTCTTGAGAAAACTGTTAATCCCAAAAGTCCAAATATTACAGATGGTACACTCGCAAGGTTTGATATATTTATCTTTATTATCCTTTGCATTTTGCTGTCCTTGGTGTACTCTTCAAGGTATATTGCAGTTGAAACACCAAGCAACAGGGTTACAGGTATAACAATCAGCATCATGTATACCGTACCGATAATTACTCCCTTTATTCCGGCCTTTTCTGGATTTATTGATAGTTTGCTGGTAAGAAACTGAATATCCAGCCATCCTATACTGTCTCTAAAAATCTGGTAAAGAAGTATCCCCAATACAATGACTGCAGATAGGGTCATTATTGAAAAAACTATTTTTAGATTATTGTTCAGCCGGACTCTTTTCTCTATTTTATTACTGTCAACTTTGATCTTATTCATCAGTATTCCTCCCTGTACTTCCTGGATATATACTGTGCACCAAGATTCATTATCAAGGTAAAAATAAATAGAATAAGTCCTACTGCATAAAGGCTATAATAGCCAACCGTCCCACTACCAGCGTCTCCACTGGTAAACTCTACGATGTATGCCGTCATGGTCTGCATGGATTGAGTTATATCAAAGGTAAAGTTTTTTGAGCTGCCGCTGGCTATGGTTACTATCATTGTCTCTCCTATGGCTCTTGATACTGCAAGCACTATGGATGCCATAATTCCTGATATGGAAGCTGGAATAACAACCTTCCAGGTTGTCTCAAGCTTGGTTGAACCAAGGCCTAAAGCTCCGTCCTTCATTATTCCCGGGACCGAATTCATTGCGTCCTCAGAGAGTGATGCGACCATCGGGATGATCATTACACCCATGACTATCCCAGGGCTCAATGCATTTTTTGCCCCTAGTGAAGGAATCAACTTCATCAGCAATGGAGTTACAAATGAATAAGCAAAAAATCCGTAAACTATAGTCGGTATCCCTGCCAAAACCTCAAGTACAGGCTTAAGAACCTTTCTGACTCCTGTGGAGGCAAACTGACTAAGATATATCGCCGCAGCCATACCTATAGGAACGGCTACCAGCATAGCTATTACAGTAGTCATAAGAGTTCCATTTAATAAGGGAAGCATTCCGAACTTTGGATTCTTGGATAAAGGGCTGAGCTCAGTACTGAATATTTCTCCTATTGGTACCGCTGCAAAAAACTTAGCAGCATCAAAAATCAAGGTGTACACTATACCAAAGGTAGTTGCGACTGATATCAGCGCCATAGCCAAAAAAAACATAGGCATTATCTTGTCTGATCTATACTTTTTATTTCTAATATTGGTCTGGATTATCTCCCTGACATTCTTACTTTCCATTGCTTTCCTCTCCCAAGCATTCTATTTGAAACATGTCGGAATGAGAGGCTTTTGCCCCTCATTCCCGGGTTTTCTTTCTATCTTTTATTTCATAACCTCAAGCTGTGAGTAGTATTCCGCGTGTGTAGCTGCTGGCACAGGAGCAAATCCGTTGTCTCCAGCTAGTCTTGCAGCTCCTTCTGGTGATACGACATACATAGCGTAGTCTAGTACCTCAGGCTTTTCCTTTGCATACTGGAGGTTTAGATATGTGTAAACCAGTCTTGTAAATCCAGCATATGGAAGGTCTTCACCTATGGTTTCAAGTGATGGTTCAACCGGTCCATTGCCAAAGTCTACTTTTACAGCCGTTAATTTATCAGTGTTTGTTGCATAGTAGCCATAACCGAAGAATGCGATCGCGTTTTTGTCCTTTGAAACAAGGTCTACTAGTGTTGAGTATTCTTGTTGAAGGTTTGCTGTTTTAACAAGGTCCTGCTCATCAAGTATCACTTCATAGAAAAACTCAAAAGTGCCGTGGTTTTCATTTGGACCATAGAAGTTTATCTGCTCTTTTGGCCAATCAGATCTGATGTCAGACCACATAACTACATCATCAGCATTATATGAGCCTGAGATATACATTTTCACAATTTCTTCTGCAGTCATTTCAGTTGCCCAAGTGTTGTCCTTATTGATTACCATAGTAAGCCCATCGTATGCAAGCTTGATTTCCATTACATCCTCGCCCATCTTAAGGCCATTCTCTTCAAGCTGCGCTACTTCTTCGTCCTTGATCTCTCTTGAAGCATCAGAGAAGTCGGTTTCTCCAGGTATGAACTTCTTAAAGCCTGCACTTGAACCTGCTCTACCAACCTGAACACTTACTCCTGGCTGGACATTGGTCATGTACTCTTCTGCGATGTTTGCCATAAGAGGGTATACAGTTCCTGATCCATCAACTATAACTGTACCCTCAAGTTCTTCTCCATCAGGTGTTGATGCTGGTTCCTCAGATCCACATGCTGCCAGCGAAAACATTAATATCATTGCCATTATTGCTACTAATAACTTTTTGGAAATCTTCAATTTTCCATCCTCCTTGATATTTCTTATATTCTCAACCACATGATACCAAGGCATCATTAAGGATTCATGATGTCAATGTTAAGGTTATGTAAAATCGGTTAATAAATACTTGATCCATTATTATAATAAACTGGTATAATGGAAAAAATGCTCATTTTAGGAAAGGCGGATCAGGAATGATATTAGACATAAAAAACGTATCCATCAGAAGAGATTCTAAATACATACTCAGGGATATCAGCTGGAGTATCGAAGATGGCCAGCATTGGGTCGTTCTTGGCCTTAATGGCTCAGGTAAAACAACACTATTAAATATGATAAATGGATATATCTTTCCTTCCAGTGGCGAGGTAACAGTACTTGGAAAGCCATTCGGGAAGTATGATCTCAGAGAGCTTAGGAAATCAATAGGCTGGGTGAGTACGGCATTGCAGGAAAGATTATATGGGAATGAAAGAGCAATCGATATCGTAATAAGCGGTCGGTATGCATCTATAGGACTTTTCAATGTACCTTCTGATGAAGACAAGGAAGCTGCTCTTGAAAAGCTCGAGCTTCTGGATGCCGAAGCTTTATCAGGCAGATTTTATGGAACTCTATCACAGGGTGAAAAACAAAAAATCCTAATAGCAAGAGGACTTATGTCTGACCCAAGGCTTCTGATACTTGACGAACCCTGTACCGGACTTGACATATTCTCGAGGGAACAGTTGCTAAAAACTGTTGATGAGTTAAGCAAAATAGACTATGCTCCCACTTTGGTATATGTAACTCACCAAATCGATGAAATACTCCCTTCATTTAGCCATTCCCTGCTTATGAGAAGGGGTGAGATCCATTCTCAGGGATCTACCTCTGATTTGCTGACCACAGAGAACCTGTCGGATTTTTTTGAAACTGATATTGAATGCAAAAAAGCCAATGACAGGTATGCCATCAGCTTTCAGCTTTGATTTAAGTGGTTTATTTATATTCTGCCTTGGTTACCTCGACTTTAAACCAGGTGTGATCACCTTTAGGAAGTAACCAGGTCACATGTACCTCTCTGGGTATCCTGATCCCATTAAACTCGATAGTACTACCAGACTCCCCTATGCACTCATATAGGGGTCCCTTTTCTGATGTTTCCTTATATCTCATGGCACTGCACTTAATTACATTACCCTCTTCATCAAACCAAAACCTTGCTTCGCCTGATATTCCACGATTGCTGATGACTACTTTTGCAGAACCATCATCTAGCTGTGTCCACCTCATATTGGGATTTAATGCTGCGTGTGGATACCAGGGCAGCTCCAGCAGGTATCTTTGAAAGGAAGACTGGTTGATCTTGTGTCCACCTTCTTCATTGGCTACCTTAACAAGGTTCAAAAGTCTCATTTGCAGTGCTCCGGATCCATCGAGATAATGATCCCTTCCATGTACGTAAATACCGGGGAAAAGCTCCGCCCGTACAGTCCATACAAATGAAGGATTTTCTATACCTATATGATGTTTTGCAGAGGCAAAAATCCATTTGTCATTTTCGGGATCCAGTCTCATATAGCCTTTTTCCTCAAGTATTGCTACTCTTGGCATCTTACTGCCTACGACTCCGCTTGCTCTCATCCATTTCTTCACAGCCTCGGGAAGATGGTGAATATCCTTCTCGGTGATCTGTCCCTTCTTAACTTCTCCCTGGAACTCATAAAGTGCTTTCAGATCTTTCTTTACGCTCTTTTTGAATCCCCGTGAGCCAATCCAAATAACAGTCATTGCAATTAGAAGCAGAACACCAATTACATAAATAAAATCGAATAAAACATCCATCAGGTTCCCTCCTAATTTACAATATCCACCTTAATCACATATAATATCTCACAGGCACCGTTTCCCGTGTCAGTCCTTGAGAGGCTGCTCCTCCATGGTCCGTTAGGAAAAATAGCTTCCATGAGGTAGCCTTCAATGCTTACATAATCATTCTTCCTGATTTTCTTGAGATCATCCAATATTTCCTCACTTGAATGAACAAGATGAACATTGGCTGAGTTTTTTACGATGAAGGATCCATCCTTCGGAAAATCTCTGGAGTAATTATAATAGTACCATCTGCTTCCCTGTTTGTACTTGATGTGCTCATCATACTCCTCTTTGTTGAGATCACCCCAGGCGATTGCAATATCATATTTTGATATTTGAGAGGGATAATCATTATATTTTTTCTTAGCCTTGACTACTCCCTTTAGTTTATATTCAGCCAGTAATCTTATGGCCACCTCACCCTCATCCCCCTCGATCAAAAGCTTCTCAGGGGGGATCAGTTCAGTCTGAACAGGAGGATCGATGTTTCCCTGATATGATACTCCATCATCTAAAAAGAGAGATTGAGCCAGCAGAAAAAGTGCAACGACCATTAATACACCTATTACTCGTCTCCTCATTCGACCACATCCTCTATCAATATTTCCCGTAATGATTAAATTAGAAATCCAGCCCGAGAACTCTCCTGACAAATACGCCTGCAATTTCAGCATCAAATTGAGTGCCTGAGCACCTCAGAAGCTCTTTAGCCGCTTCATCCCTGGTTCTCGGTGTTTGATAAGGCCTCTTGGCAGTCATTGCTTCATATGCATCAGCTACTGCAATAATTCTGGATATAAGCGGTATGTCTTCTCCTCTTAGTCCTTCAGGGTAGCCTGTTCCGTCGATCCTTTCATGGTGGTACAATACGTAGTTTGCCAGCGAGGCATACTCATCGACTGACTTTAGGATCTGGTACCCTGTCTCTGGATGTTTCTTGATTATCTCATATTCCTCCGGAGTAAGTCTCCCTGGTTTATTCAGGATCTCAGGAGGAACTGTGATCTTGCCAATGTCATGAAGTATTGCCGCTGTCTTAATATTCTCAATCTCAGCATCTGAGAAGCCAATTTCACGAGCCATCGCGACACAATACTGTGACACTCTCTCTGTATGGATCTGCTCGTTGTCGTACTTAAGATTGATATTCTTAAGTACTATCTCTATGGTCTGGCTCCTCATAAGTCTTCCGTATTTAAGCTTATCCTTGTACATATTGTTGTCTGCCAAGATCATGATTGTGTTGATGTCTTCTTCCTTTTTTGTCTTTGTAGCATACCCGACTGCAAGGGAAACAACCACTGAGTCCAGCTTAACTTCCCGTGACGCTTCCTCTATTCGATTTTTAATGCTTTCTGCCGTACTTTGATCTGTCCCAGGCAGGAGCACCATAAACTCGTCCCCTCCCATCCTTCCTATTATATCATCCTCCCGGCAAACCTGCTTAAGCATACTGGCTACGTTCAGCAGGAGATTGTCTCCCATCCTGTGGCCAAAGGCGTCATTGGTCAGCTTCAGTCCGTTGACATCTATTGCGAGAATGGTAAATGGAAGGTTTCTGGATGAATCAAGCCTTCTTATTGAGTCTTCCATATATCTCCTGTTGTATAGCCCTGTAAGATGATCGTGGAAGCTTAGATATTCTATCTCCTTCAGCTTATCTCTTTTCTCGGTGAAATCTCTGAATACAATGACTACACCAGTAATCGTACCGTCCTCACTTCTGATCGGAGCAGCGCTGTCCTCGATAGGCACCCTTCTGCCATCCTTTGAAATAAGGACCGTATGATTGGCAAGCTCAATTATCTCCATACTCTCAAGAACTCTTTCGACTGGATTCTCACAAAGCTCCCCTGTTCGTTCATTGACAATGTGGAATACCTTGTCAAATGGTTTCCCCTTTGCCTCATCCTGTGTCCATCCAGTAAGCATTTCCGCTACCGGATTCATTACCTCCACCCTGCCCTTGTTATCAGTGGATATTACTCCATCCCCAACAGACAGAAGAGTGGTCCTGAATTGCTCCTTGTCATTGTAAATCTGCTTTTGAAGCTTAAGCTTCCCGGTTATATCATTAAAGGTTACAACACCACCAATGATTTCTCCGTTTTCAATCTGAGGATAGCTGAAATACTCGACATTAAAGCTCGTATTGTTTCTTCTCCAGAACACCTCATCATCTACCCTGACACCCTTACCCTGCTTCATGCCAACCTGTACTTTGCACGTCTCATAGTCCATGGGCATTCCATCCCTGCGGCTGTGATGTATCATATTATGCATGTTTTTCCCCAAAAGCTCCTCAGGAGACGAGTAACCTAAAAGATATAGTGCGCTTTTATTGACAAAGGTACAATTTCCATCCTTATCTAATCCATATATACCTTCAGCTGCAGAGTCCAGGATCAGCTGGAGACTGTCCTTGCTTTCGCGAAGCTCACTGTTTGCCTTTCTTATGTCCTCAGTTCTGTCAATTACCTCTTCCTCAAGATTGTTGACCAGTGTATAGATCCTTTCCGCCATTTCGTTATAGGATTCTGCTATTCTTCCGATCTCGTCGTTTCGGCTGACTTTTATCCGCCTCTTAAGACCTCCCTCTGAAAAGCTCTTATTTGCCTCCAGGATCTCGTCAATGGGTAAGAGTAATTTCTTTGAGATTACAATAAAAACAAATATCGAGGTTAGCAAAGATAAAAGCCCTATTATTATGCTGTCGTCAACTGCTTCCATAAGAGAGTTGCCCAGCAGGCTTTCCGGTACGGCTGTAAT
>DAIPJA010000104.1:0-7105 GCA_036770525.1 Gudongella sp.
GTCAGCTATCCCCCTGGCAAGAAGTCCTCCCAGATTCGAAGCATGCTGCCCCTGTACTCCAATTTTCAGGTCTTCGATCATTGCATCAGTAACCTTATAGGTGCCGCTTGGCATCGGCTTTAGAAGTCCACCTCTTCCCACCACTGCCTCAAGCTGGTCCAGTGTAACGCCCTCTTCCCTGAGCCAATCCATTATAATACCGAGTCTGTAGTCATATTGGCTTACAACTGAATCAAATCCCTCAAGGTCTCTGGCAAGATGATCCAGTTTTTTAGTCTTGATTTCATCATTTCCATCGTATAATGATACCTTTGTTGTAGTCGAACCAGGGTTTATAGCCAAAACATATTTTTTCTCCATATTGTCCCCCTTATTCCTCAATAAGATTTATAACTGCAATATTTGGCACTATGGATTCAATAGTAACATCAGGTATTGACGAGAAGCTCAAACTGATTTCATGGCTTCCGGCCTCGAGGTCCTTCAGATCTAATGCAGGTCTGAATATATCGACAAAATCCATATCCTCAATGATTGATTTATATCCCTTAACCACTACAGTATAGACCATTCCATCGTCCATTTCTCCAAGGATCAATCCCTCAGGAAGATTTACTATTCTCACCTGTTCCAGTGTGAATTGCCTTGTTTCCTCAACCGTTTCCTCTACTTTGTAGGACACTGTTATTTTCTCGTTTTGATTCAGCATCGTTATCCCACCTGGAAGATTTAACTGGACTTCAACGGAGTTGTTGTCGAGCAAGCCATTGACATCTATGGGCATTGTCTCTATCCTGTCGAGAAGATCAACGCTCTCATCGCCCTTTAGCATGACCTCTTCAGGTGAAATAGTTATCTCCGTTAAAGACAAGCCTTCAGGCAGCTCGTTTACAGTTGTAAGCTGTACAGGTACCAGCGAAGTTTTGAATACCGGAAGTGTCATGTCAATTATTCCTGGTTCTTTTTCGACTCCTCTTACCTCTTCTCCGGAATCTGTGACGGCTTTTATGGGCACCGACAGATTTGTGATATTAGTCTTTCCTGAAATATCTACCAGAGCAACCGCCGAATCCACCTCATTTACCCAGGTTCGCGGACCTCTAAGCAATATGCTTTGCGGTCTTGCGAGGATTTCTCCAAGAACATAGCTCTCAGGCAACTCGCCGGATGTAGTTACTGTTATTGGGATCTCCTTAGTAATAATCCTGTCAAAGGTAAATAAAACCTCCTTTGGTTCATAACTCAATATTGATATTCCCGAGGTCTGATCCAGGATGCCGACTGTTACCGGTACCTTGACCTGTCCCTCACTATAGCCGCTCAAATCGACCTGTGCAAATATATTTGAAGTCAGAAATTTGTCCATATCAGCCTTCTGGCCGCTGACTCTAACGTTTATCTTTACTTCCTCCGGTCCCATTATTACAAGTCCCTGTCTGTCCAAGGCTGCAGTATTTGCATAAGTAACTGCAACATTTCTTACAGGCTTTTCAATTATGGGATTGGTATCACTCATGACATAACTCCACAGAAAAATGGCTATGACGAGAGTTAGAATTTTTGCTGTGATATCACTCTTCCTCTTCATCTTTTCGCCTCCATCTCATAATGAACGTCTGGTTGCTCCCCTTCGGTTTGTACATGTCAATTAATATCTGCCTAAGGGTCTTTGCATCTAGATATCTGGAGATAGTTCCATTTTCAGCGATGGATATTGCACCAGTTTCCTCTGAAACTACAATCGACAGACTGTCAGACCTTTCAGATATACCAAGAGCCGCTCTATGGCGAGTTCCCAGCTCTTTACTGACAGTAGAGCTGTCGGTCAGAGGCAGGAAGCAGGCAGCAGCCTTTATGATATCGTCCTTTATTATGACAGCTCCGTCATGCAGCGGAGTATTTGGAATAAATATATTTATGAGAAGGTCGCTGCTTACTGTCCCTCCTATCTTTGTTCCGGTTTCTACAACCTCGTTAAGACCCGTTTGCCTTTCCAAAACCAAAAGCGCTCCTATTTTTTGACGCGACAATGAGGCTGTAGCTTCAACTATTTCATCCACAACCCTTGACATGTTTTCTCCCCTTATTTCAATCAGGGATTTCGAGAAAAATCTGCTTCTCCCTATGTACTCAAGTCCTCTCCTGAGCTCAGGCTGGAAGACAATGAGTATCGCCAAAGTTCCCACAGTCATTGCATTGCCAAGTATCCAGTTGATAGTGTACAACTGGAGCCATTCACTTACCTTTGTAAGTACCAGCAATACCCCGATACCCTTGATCAACTGTTCAGCCCGGGTCTCCTTGATGAGCGTGAATAGCTTATAGATGACCACTGCGACGATCAGGATATCTACAATATCTCTTATTCTTATGTTTGCAAAAATGTCCGCCAGGTATTGCAATCAAATCACGCCTTTTCTCTGGGATCCTTCAATTCTATTATACATTAGCAGCGCTTCGATTTGTATATATAAATATATCCTGCTTTTCGATATAATACTGATTAATTTGATCCATTGAGAGTGTTCATGGTATCGCCAAGGGATTTTTGGATCCTCAGCGTCGTTTCGGGAGAAAGCTCCAATTCAAGCTTCCCTGAGAGCACGTCCTCAACAGGGATCACCCTGTAACCATACTTGCCGCTTCCTTTACTCCATCTGTATACCCAGGTTGGTACTGGTACCAGTGGTTCTATTAAAACCTCTCCAGTATCCCATTTCTTAACGATCCTGATGGATACCAGGAGTCCGTCCTCTGTATATGATACACCCATGGTTTCATACCTTTGGTTGGACAGCAGATTCCCCATGGAATAAACCACTGGTATATCCTTGCCCTTAACGTTTATTGAATCCATTTCCTGGACGACATGTGGGTGACTCCCAAGTATCAGGTCAGCGCCATTTTCAGAAAGAAACGCTGCCAACGAGCGCTGTTCATCTGAAGCATCTCTATGGTATTCATGTCCCCAGTGGAGATATACTATGATGACCTCGGCCCCATTCATTCTTGCCTCAGAAATACTCGTTGAGATCCTTTCCGCATCGATGAGGTTGACCATATTCTGCAGTTCTTCAGGCGTTAAAAGACTCTCCAGACCGTTAAGACCAAAGGTATAGGACAAAATGCCTATCTTGATTCCCTTGACCTCTTTTATGATATAGTCACGCTTTTCTCCCCTGCTCGTTCCTATATATTCCAGTTGCGTGTTTTCAAGCTCCTCGATGGTCCTTATGATCCCGTCTCTTCCCCTGTCAGCAGAGTGATTGTTTGCTGTCACGAGAATATCAAATCCCGCTTCCTTGATTCCATCCAGAACCTCCCTGGGACTTCTGAACCTGGGGTAGCCCTTGGGGGTCTCACCCTCACCCGCAATAACAGTCTCAAGATTGGCAATCGCAAGATCCACTCCCTGGACACGATCCTTTATATATTCGAATGGTGATGAGAAGTCGTAGCCTCCGTCCTCTGTCTTGGCGCTTACTACTTGAGGATAATGGAACATAATATCTCCGGCAGCCATCACGGTTACTACTGTATCCTCCGGCACAGGAACCGGCTCTTCAGGTGTCGGTATGTCATGAGCAGGATTATCTATTGTCGGGATAACGTTTTCATTATCAGCCGGAGCAACGCCATTTATCCTTGCAGTGACCATTTCGCCTACAATAAAGATACCTGCAAATAATAAGACAGCTGCAATTAAGAATGACAACTTTTTCATAGCACCATCAACTCCAACAAATACATTTTATCTTTTATTTCTCAGCTATGCAACGCTTTAGATGAAATCATATATTTATGAATAATTAGAAAAATTCCGATTGAAAGAATCAGGTCTCCAAGGCTTGCAGCCTTTGGTGTTATTATAGGTATCGGGATAACATCACAAAGAAGTTTCAAACTGGTTGTTTCATTCATCAGCTGATGAACCGAGGTTCCTCCAGCCTGAAGGACTGAAAGCTGTTCAAGCAGTCCGAGCCTTTCCAGAGCTGCAGGAGAAACAGGCATCCTTCCGCCATTAACAAAGGAAGCGATCATATTGAGGAGCATACCCAGTGACGAAAGTACATATCCCGGTTCTCTTGAAGATATTAGTAGACCTGCGATTATTGCAATGCTCGAAGCTGCCTGAAACCATTTAAGGTTATTGAATACCAAATATGCAATATCGCCATTGAAAAATCTTAAAGCAAGTATCTGAAAGAAGTAAACTGAAATCCCCGCGATGATGAGAGGCCAGCCCTTCAGTGGTAAATCCTCGAGGTTGGAAAGCTTTCCCTTCCTGATATATCCGATGATAATAGCCAATAAAAGAGTCTCAAAAAGCATTCCCAACATCCTTCCATTATCTCATACAATGAAACAGACGCCATTGGCGTCTGTCATTTTAGTATGCTACAAAAACTGATTTTTTTGCATTACAGATTGGACAGCTGTCCTCTTCACCTGTCAGGGAAATGTATCCGCAAACAGGGCAAAGCTCAATGGCCTTAGCCTCGAGATCCTTTCCAGCATCCACAGATGCTTTTGCCAGCTTATAGCAGTCAGCATGTACCTGTTCAGCAGCTACTGCAAATTTCATAGCTTGTACTGCTGCTTTTTCACCCTGCAATTCAGCAACTGATATGTAAGCTGGATACATTTGAGTAACCTCGTGCATCTCACCAGCGATTCCACCTGCAAGATTCTCGGAAGTTGTTCCCAATCCGAACTCTCCCCCGGATACTACTGTGAAACCACCATGGATATCCTTAAGTGCTTTAAAGTGAAGCGTCGCGTGGACCTGCTCAGCATCTGAAGTAGCCATAAAAAGTCTTGCTACAGCTGGAAAACCATCCTTTTCAGCCTTCTCCGCCCAGATCCTGTACCTCATGTGGGCCTGACTCTCACCACCGAAAGCGGATCTCAAATTGTCCTGGGTCATAGCGTTCATAGTAATTCCTCCTTTTGTTTTCTTAAGTAATTTTCGTGTTTCGTTAATTATTGCTGTAATCATTTCAAAATTGACCACTAAGGTTATTATACCCGATTCCAATGGTCAAGTCCATACCGTAATTGGGAGTAAAACCCATCCTATGTTTACCCAAAAATAAGAGAATTATAAAAAAAGACCAGGTTGTCCACCTGGTCCTTCGCGATTCTAAATAAACAGATTCATGTTTGAACTGTCTGCTGCATCAAGCATTGTAGCTACTCCACCAATCTCAACTCCATCGAGTAGCTCCTCCTGAGTTATACCCATGACATCCATGGACATCTGACAAGCAACCATCCTTATTCCGGAATCTATACCGGTTTTGATAAGTTCTTCCAGAGATGATATGTTCTTATCATTCATTACCTTTCTGATCATTTTGGGACCCATTCCAGCCATGTTCATTTTAGAAAGGCCAAGCTTTTTACTACCTCTTGGCATCATTTTGCTGAACATGGAAGCCATAAGATCTTTCTTGACACTAACAGGCTCAGGCTTTCTTAGTATATTCAAGCCCCAGAAGGTAAAGAACATAGTTACCTTATTCCCCATTGCAGAAGCCCCGTTCGCTATTATAAAAGATGCTATAGCTTTATCAAGATCACCGCTAAAAACTATCATGGTTTTTTCCTTAGATGCTTGAACAGTAGTTCCGGTTTGGGAGGATACTTCTTCTTCAAGTCCCTTCTTGATCTGAACCACCCACTTGTTGGTGAGCTTTTCATCGCAGATAAAGGTATTATCTGTATTTCGGCACCACGCCCTTATGTCGCTTAGAAAGCCCGGGTCCGTAGCGGATACTTCCAATATATCTCCTTCATTCAACGTCTTCATTCTGTCTGCAACCTGGATAATAGGCCCCGGGCAGGAAAGACCACAAGCATTAAGCTTTATTGTCTCACCTGACGGGGTTACCGCCTTTCCCACAGTCACGTTTGATACCCCCGAATCAGAGAATGACTTTGGTTCCTGGGGTACGGCCTTATCGCTCTGCCTGTACATGTTTTTATAGGTCGTGAATCCTCCAGCAAGGTTCAAGGCTTTGTAGCCCTTATCCTTGAGAACTCTTTCCGCAATATATCCCCTTAACCCGACAGCGCAAAGTGTAATATAAGTCTTATCTCTGTCAAGCTCACCAAGTCTGTCTCTTAACTCACCCAATGGAATGTGTATAGAGCTTTCAATTGTTCCGATCTCTCGTTCAATATCCTCACGAATATCAAGAACCTTATACTGATCCTTGTCCAAGGAATCCAGTTCTCTCCACAATACCTGCTCGGTCATACCCTTCATAAGGTTGTCCGCTACAAATCCTATCATGTTTACAGGATCCTTTGCTGATCCATAAGGCGGAGCATACGCAAGCTCAAGATCGATCAAGTGCTCTATCTTTCCACCAAATCTTATCGCAGTTGCAATTACATCGATCCTCTTGTCTACTCCATCATACCCAACGATCTGTGAACCGAGGATTTTCCCCTTCATATCGAACAACAGCTTCATAGTCATAGGCAGAGCTCCAGGATAGTACCCGGCGTGAGAATTCTGGTGAATTAAAGCAATGTTGTAATCTTTTTTATATTCCTTGCCCATCCTGTTCAAGGTCTTTTCATTTACACCGGTACTGGCGACTGCAAGATCGAAAACCTTGGCGATACTGGTTCCCTGGGTTCCCTTGTACTCTTCCTTATAGGTTCCGAGAATATTGTTCGCAACTATCCTTCCCTGCTTGTTAGCCGGTCCAGCCAGAGGAACCATTGTCTGTACCTTATTTACATAATCCTCAACCTCTATTACGTCTCCTATAGCATAGATTGAATCGTCAGAGGTTTTTAAGTACTTATCTACGACTATTCCACCTCTCTGGTTCTGTTCAAGTCCGGCAGCCTTAGCAAGCTCTCCATTTGGCCTTATGCCTATAGATAGTATTATTATGTCACCGGATACTTGAGCACCTGATTGAAGCGTGATAGTTGTCGATCCGTTTCCATATTCAAATTTACTTACTCCATCCTTCAGGTGAAGGTCAACTCCCTTTGTCTTTAAATGCTCATGGACGATCTGAGCCATTTCGTAGTCTATCGGTGCCATTACCTGATCAAGCATCTCAACGATTGATACCTTTAA
>DAIPJA010000105.1:0-7020 GCA_036770525.1 Gudongella sp.
GCATGCTTGATATCTATTCCAAGCTTCTTGGCTGCTTCTCTTGTTACTACAGCAACTCCAAAGCCAGTTGCTTCGTTTCTTCCAAGTGATCCGCCCCACTCAACTGGCTTGCCTGTTATAACGCCAGTGTTCATTGAGCCTGTCAGCTTGCAATACTCATCTACCATCCAAGCCATGATTTGGCCGTTTGTATTTACGTCTGGTGCTGGGATATCTATTTTCTCGCCAAGGTACTTGTAGAGGCCTTGTATGTATCCTCTTGAAAGTCTCTCCAATTCTCCTTTTGACAGGGTTGATGGATCAACTATAATACCACCTTTTCCTCCGCCATAAGGGATACCGGTAACGCAGCACTTAAAGGTCATCCAGATGGAAAGAGCCTTTACCTCGTCAGCATTTACTCCGGGATGAAAACGTATTCCACCTTTGCCTGGTCCAACTGCGTCAGAGTGCATGGATCTAAAGCCTTTAAAAACCTTTACAGAACCGTCATCCATTTTTACAGGGATGGATATCTCGATAATTCTCTTTGGCTCCTTAAGAAGCTCGTAAACAGCCGGTTCTAGACCAAGAGCATCGCAGGCGTCTTTAACTTGCTTCTGCGCATTCTCCAACGGATTTAGAATTTCCTTTGACATAAATTAACCCCCTTTAATTTAGCTGTGGGCAATCCCCACAAAGACTATTAATCTCGACAAAATTATATCATAGGGCAAAATTAATAGCAACCTCATAAAATGAAGTTGCTACTTAAGTCATGGTCTTGTTTTGCTTACTTCTCCTCAAGTGCTTTCAGGAAGTATGAAAGGATAAACAGGCTCTCATTAAGCCTTACATTCTCCACTACTACATTACCCGGTACTATCAGGTCTGTCGGTGCAAAGTTCCAGATCCCTTTTATGCCGGATTTGATATAAATATCAGCTATCGCCTGCGCGCTCTCTTTTGGAGTAGTGATGATCCCAATCTCAACATTATGCTCCTCAATAAACTGCTCGATATTATCCATGTCCCTTATTTCGATATCTCTGATCCTAAGGCCAATTACCTTTGGATTTCTGTCAAACAATGATAAGACCTTAAATCCTGCATCCTCAAATCCCTTGTAGTTCGCTATAGCCTGACCAAGATTTCCTGCGCCCACAACAACAGCGTTATACTTAGTGTCCAGACCAAGAATTTTCCCTAGCTCCCTGTGAAGGTCCTCAACATTGTAACCATATCCTTGCTGTCCAAATCCCCCAAAGTTGTTTAAGTCTTGCCTTATTTGAGAAGCGGTAAATCCAGTCAGCACGCTTAATTCCTGTGATGATATCCTGCTAATGCCCTTGTCGATAAGCTCTGTAAGATATCTGTGGTACTTAGGCAGTCTTCTTATAACCGTAATAGATACTTGATTTTCTTTGTTCAAAGTCAATTCACCACCCATTTTCATTTGTTAAGTTATTATATCATTATGAAAAATGCATGTCAATTTATTCACATTTCATTAAATCCACTTTTCCTTGCATTTCTTCATATTATTACCCTTTTTTATGCAGGATAGTTCTGGTAAAATGGTCATATGACTTATGGAGGGATAAATATGCCTGTATTGACAGTTCAAAATATTTCAAAATCCTATGTTGTCGATCCTATAATTGAGAACATATCTTTTATGGTCGAGCAGGGTGATAAAATTGGTGTCGTAGGATTAAATGGAACAGGAAAAACCACCCTGTTTCAGATAATATCAGGAAAACTGGCTCAAGACACAGGCCAGATAATACTACAGAAAGAATTAAAGATGGGTTATCTTGAACAGCAGACGAGAATAGAAAGCGACCTCACGCTCATCGATGAATGTCTGACTGTTTTTGAAGACCTCATAATAATGGAAAAACGTCTTAGAGAAATGGAAAATGAAATAGCGACAAGGAGCGAAATGGATCCTGATGATTTGTCACGATTAATGTCTGATTACGGCCATTTGCTTGAATCTTTTACCGACCTGAACGGTTATGCGTTTCGTTCAGAAGCTCGAGGTGTGCTCAAAGGACTGGGATTCCAGGATGAGGAATTCGATAAGGAGGTCTCGGTACTAAGCGGCGGTCAGAAATCCAGACTTTCTCTGGCGAAGCTATTGCTGCAGAGGCCTGACATCCTTTTAATGGACGAGCCCACCAACCATCTGGATATAGATGCGATAGGCTGGCTTGAAAGGTATCTCAAGGAGTACAGGGGTGCAAGCCTGATCATATCTCACGACAGATACTTCCTGGATAATGTTGCAAACAGGATATTTTTTATGGAGAATAGGGAACTGCATCAATACAACACAAATTACTCAAGGTTCATAGTACAGAGGAAGAAGGACCTTGAAATCATGAAGAAACAATACGAGGACCAGCAGAAGGAGATCACAAGGCAAGAGGAGATCATTCAAAGATATATCCGTTATGGTGGTGAGAGATACATCAAACAAGCCAGAAGCAGGCAAAAGATGCTTGACCGGATCAAGCTTCTTCCTAAGCACCAGGAATCCAGGAAGGCAAGCTTCAGATTCTCTCCGGATATCAAATCAGGGAATGATGTACTCATTGCTGAGGGGATCAGGAAGAGCTTTGGTGAGATGGAGCTGTTAAGGGGCATCGATTTGACGATCTACAGGGGAGATAAAGCAGGCCTCATTGGACCGAATGGCATTGGCAAGACAACTCTTTTTAAGATCCTGCTTGGACAACTCGAATCCGATGAGGGTATGATCCGCTTCGGCCATAACGTAAAGCCCGGTTACTTCGACCAGGAAATGTCGGATCTAAATCCTGAGAAAACCATAGTGGATGAGATTTGGGACGCTTATCCAAAGCTGGATCACTATGAAATAAGGACTTATTTGAGCCGCTTCCTTTTTATTGGCGATGATATCTTCAAGGAAATAGCTGAGCTCAGCGGTGGAGAAAAAGCAAGAGTTGCGCTTCTCAAGCTTATGCTCTCAGGTGCAAATCTTTTGCTTATGGATGAGCCTACAAACCACCTTGATATCGACTCGAAGGAAATTCTTGAGGATGCTCTTAAGGGTTACGAAGGCACTGTCCTTGTTATTTCACATGACAGGTACTTCCTGAATCAGGTTACAAATAAAATCCTGGAGCTGACAGAGACTGGTCTGGCGGAGTTTTTAGGCAACTACGATTACTATCTTGAAAAGAAAAAAGAACTAACATTAGAGGATGATGAGGTAGAGGATACCAGGACAAAAACCCAGATAAAGCTGGACAAGAAAAAGGAAAAGGAACTTCTCCAGAGAGAAAGGGACAAGAAAAAGGAGCTTAAGGAGCTGGAATCAAGTATAGCCTCTCTTGAGGAAGAGGTAGGTGAGATAGATTCCAGACTTTCAAGTCCTGATACCTATGAGGACCATAATTTGGTTCTCACGCTTTCAAAAGAACGGGAGGAGCTTAAAAGAAGATTGGATTCAATTTATGAGAAATGGATGGAAATGAATGATTGATCCATATATTTAAACTAAAACCATCCCCGGGGTTTCCGCAAGGAAATGGGGATGGTTTTTATTCCAGAAATCCAAGGTTTGGATCTACCTTAAGGTCCAGAGGCGATCTTACACCATTGATAAAGTTATAATACCCGGCTGATCCTATCATTGCTGCATTGTCAGTGCAAAGAACAGGTGATGGATAGTAGATTTTTACTCCTTCCAGTTTTCCTCTCTCCTCCATCGAATTCCTCAGGCCTTTATTGGCAGCAACCCCGCCGGCGATAACGATCTTATCTCTCCCTGTTTCACTTGAAAGCCTGAAGGTCTTCTCTACGAGAACCTCAAGAACGGCCTCCTGAAAGCTTGCGGCGATGTCTTTAATGTCAGGCTCTTCTCCTCTTTGCTTCAGCTGGTTCAAATGGTTCAATACAGCTGTCTTTAGTCCGCTGAAGCTGAAATCATAGCTTTTTTCCTCGAGAAATACCCTTGGAAATAAAATGCTCTTCCCATCACCTTCAAAAGCCAGCTTGTCTATTACCGGACCTCCCGGATATGGCAGCCCCATAGCTCTTGCAACCTTGTCGAAGGCTTCACCTGCAGCATCGTCTCTTGTTCTCCCGTATAGCTTGTACTTTGTATAATCCTCAACATCGATAAGATAGGTATGTCCTCCTGATACGATAAGACATGTAAATGGAGGCTCCAGATCCTTATGCTGGATGAAGTTAGCACAGATATGGCCTTCTATGTGATTTACTCCTACCAAAGGTATATCAAGTCCATAGGCCATTGCCTTGGCTGATGCGAGTCCCACCAATAAGGCTCCCACTAGACCGGGCCCTTGAGTTACGCTTATAAAGTCGATATCCTTAAATCCGACCTTTGCCTCATCCAAGGCCTCCTGAATTATAAGATTTATGTTTTCGATGTGTTTCCTCGAAGCTATTTCAGGTACAACTCCTCCATAAACTCTGTGGATCTCGATTTGGGAGGATATTATATTTGAAAGCACCTCTCTGCCATCCCTGACGACACCACAGGATGTCTCGTCACAGGAGGTCTCTATAGCCAATGTTAGCATTTCTTCACCTCACTTGATTCTTTCGCCACATTATAAGTGCATCCTCATGGTTATCAGTATAGTAGCCGGGCCTTATACCCTCCTCCTTAAAACCATGCTTCCTGTATAATTTAATAGCAGGCTCGTTTGAGACCCTTACCTCAAGGGTCATATTAGGCACTCGGTTTATCCTGCAATAGTCAATCATCCCCAGAAGGACGGCATCCCCTATTCCCTTGCCTCTTATGGAGGCTTTTACAGCTATATTGGTTATGTGTGCTTCATCGAGTATCCGCCAGAATCCACCGTAACCGGCTATCTTACCCTCATATTCTGCGACTATATATACAGCAAGGACGTTCTCCTCAATTTCAGTCCTAAAGGCTTCCTCAGACCAGGGAGTTGTGAACGACTCCTTTTCTATCTCCAAAACCTGCTCAATATCTGCAATTGTCATCTCTCTGATTATGATCTCCATATTCTACCTCTTGTCCTTCAAGGTTCGTTGCGCCTGAGAATCTCTTAGATAATCAGGTGCCATTATAAAAATATCCTCTATGTGTCCTTCTCTGTATTTCCTCGATCCCAATCTGCAAACGGCAGAGCCGCTGCTGAGGTTAAGATGGCCCGGGGCAAAAACTGCCTTATCGCCAAGTGCGGACCTGAATTTATCCCTGTACGCGACTGCTCCGTCGCCTACAAGTATAACATCCCCATCCAGGTCTTTCAGATAATCAATAAGCTCATCAACCGGGATCGCATCCGGTGAAAGTAGCGCCTCCGGGTATTCCTCCATGCGATATACTCCAGTAAAAACCCGGTCTCTCCTTGCATCCATCATCGCTGCAACCAAAGGTTGATAGGGTAGAGCCATCGATAATGTCTCAAGAGAAGAGACTCCAACCAATGGTTTCCCTGTTACATGGGCTAAGGATTTCGCAGTTGCAAGTCCAATTCTAAGTCCTGTAAAAGAGCCTGGGCCAGATGCCACTGCAAACAGATCGATGTCGTTTATTTTTAACTTCAAATTATCCATAAGCTGCCGGATCATTGGGACAAGCGCTTCTGAATGGCTCATATCGAGGCTAAGAGAGAATTCTCCAAGAAGGTTCTCATCCTCCATAACAGCACAGGTAGTCATCAAGGTTGATGTATCAATTCCTAGGACTCTCATATTTTCAATTCCTCCATCAATATCCCAAATCTATCCCCGAAGGCCTTCAGCTCGAGGATCCTCGACCCTTCAAGCACTCCAAAGGTCATGGATATCTCCAGTCTTTCCTTCGGAAGGTATTCCTCTATGGTTTCAGCCCATTCGATCAGACAAACTCCATCACCGTAAAAATAATCCTCTGCCCCTATATCCTCAAGCTGATGCCAGCCATCCAATCTGTACACATCGAAGTGGTACAGAGGCAGTCTCCCTTTGTATTGATTCATTATTGCAAAGGTTGGGCTGGTTATGTAGTCTTTTACATCCATTCCTGCACCAATGGCTTTGCTGAGAGTGGTCTTTCCAGCACCAAGATCTCCATTCAGGCAGACAACATCTCCCTTCTGAAGCAGTCTCCCCAGCTTTCGTCCAAATAATTCAGTTTGCTCTATGTTTCTTAGCTCAATTATCATAATTACCTTCCTGGTATATTTCTCGTCTATTGTCAACTTTTGATTATACCAAATAGTGCTTGTTTTCACAAGTAAAGTATAGCCCTAAAACTAAAGAGTCCTGCGAAGACTTTTAACAAAGTCTTCGAGGGACTCTCTTTAACACATATCAAATGGGAATTATCTGTGGAGAATTGGTGATACCTTCTTGTAAAGGAGTATTGTAATGGCTGATAGCAATACACCCTTCAGTAAATTAAATGGTACGATGGAATACAGCATAAGTGACCAAAGGTCAGTAATTTTGTCGCTGATTCCCGCTCCCATGTCTACCAGAGTCTGTATCGGCATTCCAAACAGCTTTGCATAGAACGGGAAGATGAAATAGTAGTTTGCAATTGTAATGACTACGGTCATAACTACTGTTCCAATGAGAAGTCCTGCAACCGCTCTTCCGAATGTCTTTTTCCTGAAATAGATTGCTCCTGCTGTGTATGCAAAGGCACTTCCCACAACAAAGTTTGCAAATTCTCCAACTCCGCCTGTAGTAGATCCTTCAAGAACCACGTTCAGAACATTTTTCAGAAGCTGAATGATGACACCGACCATTGGTCCCATTGCAAATGCACCTAACAGTGCCGGCAGGTCCGAAATGTCGATTTTTATAAACGGTGGTGCGATCCACAAAAGTGGAAATTCAAAAAACATAAGGATAAAGGCAATTACTGCCATTATCGATACCTTGACCATGGTCCTTGTGGTCCATTGATCTCTGCTTAACGTGTACATATTGATCCCTCCAAAATTTTTATTACCTCAGGGAATCATAACTACCGGCTTAGCCGGTAGTTTGCTCTGCCCCTATAAGGGGCTTCTA
>DAIPJA010000106.1:0-7007 GCA_036770525.1 Gudongella sp.
GTAAGTCATTGCGTTTATTATGTAGTCATCATCCTCAAATGTCGTCAATATTATGACCCTCGTTTCTGGCTGATCCCTCTTGATGAGTCTGGTAGCTTCGACCCCATCCATAACCGGCATCCTAATATCCATAAGGACAATATCCGGCTTAAGCTTAATAGAAAGATCATAAGCCTCTCTGCCATTACCAGCCTGCCCGACCACATCCATGTCCGAATAAGATTTAAGGATAGAGTACAGACCCTCTCGGATGATGGTCTGATCGTCTGCCAACACAATTCTAATCATAGTCATTATGCATCCCCCTTTAAGAAAAATCAAACAGGAATAGCTATATTAACAGTAAACCCCTCGCCAGGGCTTGTGCTTATACTCAAGGTTCCGCCTATGCCCTGGATCCTCTCCCTCATGATCGTCAATCCGGACCCAGGAGTTATTGAGGATGAACCTTTGCCATTATCTGAGAATGTCAGCTTGACCTCTCCCTTTGATTCCTGGACCAGTACGTCTATTTCACTACACTTTCCATGCTTTAGAGCATTTGTTGTACATTCCTTGATCGCCAGGAGAAGGATACCTCTCTGAACTGATAAAAGCTCAGTCTTTAACTCAACTATGCAATTAACTTCAATATTTGTCGTCTGTCTTACTTCATCCAACATCCTGCATAAGGAAACATCAAAGGGCTCATCATCACCGGCACGGATCGATCTGATGGAGCTTCTGATATCGTTTAATCCACGTTTTACCTGATCCTTAGCAAGATAAAGCTTCTCAACAGCCTCCCCGCCCGCCGGACCCAGCAACTCCTCTGCAGCCTCGATAGATATCAAAGCACTGGCCAGCGTGTGACCAACTGTGTCGTGTATCTCGCCTGTTATCCTGTTTCTTTCAGATGCAGCACTCATTTCCTTTATCTGTTCAGTTTGATCCTTTACTATCCGCAGGGCCTTGTCGAGACGTAGATTATTTATAAGCTGCTTTTTCAGGGAATAGAAAGCAGCTGTAATAAGAATAAATACAAGAGCATTCACATATATGTAGTTGATTATTTCGTTAAAGCCCATCGAATCATGGAATCTAAGAGCCTTAGCAGTACCACCTGCCAGGAAGGCTCCAAAGGATGCAATGAGATATATTTTGGAAAATGTTATGGGAAGCTTGTTTAGAATAATTGCAGATACTATAAGCAGCAACAAGGATGAGTTATAGGTATTATCAAGATAAAGCACGGGGATCATCAGCATAAGCTGTGCAGCTGGAAGCATATGATCAAGGATAGCATTGCTTTCCCTGACGATCAGGTTCCATATAAGCCCTAAAATGAAGCAATAAGAAATAAGGCTTACGATCAGAAGGTAATGGGGATTATCTACATTATCAGAAATGATCCTTAAAGAGAATATCTCATAGGCAACCACAAGCAGAACAAATATTCCCAGCTTCAGGTTATCATCAATATCAATTTCCTTAAACTCATGCTCATAGGAAGCATTCCCCTCGCGGGACCTTATCAGATAAAAAGCTGCTGCAGGAAGGTTTATCAAAAGGATCGCAATTATATACCATAATTTGGCCTTGCCGGACAGCTTTTCATTCCCCCAGCAATGCTTTATAAAATAAGCTTGAATAAGTACCTGCAGCAAAACGCCAGGTATAAGAATTGGCAATAATTCCCTGATTTGCATAGGAGCCTCCAATCTTATCCAAAAGATTGATATCTATCTCATTTTTACATATATAATAATAGGTTGGGTGATGTCAACAATAAATAATTAGACTCCTCCTTTTTGGAGAAGTCTCATACTGGTTTTACTTATTTAAGATCGAACCTGTCTGCGTTCATTACCTTGCTCCATGCGGCTATGAAATCCCTTGCGAATTTCTCTTTGGAATCGTCACTGCCATACACTTCAGATATTGCTCTTAGCTGTGAGTTTGAACCAAATATCAGATCAACTCTTGTTCCGGTCCACTTAAGCTCACCTGTTGCTCTGTCACGTCCTTCGAAAATATCCTTATCATCTTCAGTCGGCTTCCAAACAGTCGCCATGTCCAGTAGATTAACAAAAAAGTCATTAGTAAGTGTCTCAGGCCTCTTTGTAAAAACTCCATGCGGGGAGCTATTGTAGTTGGCATTTAATACTCTCATACCACCAATAAGAACTGTCATCTCCGGTGCAGTAAGAGTAAGAAGCTGAGCCTTATCAACCAGTAATTCCTCGGCACAAACGGAGAATTTAGCCTTTTGATAGTTCCTGAAGCCATCAGCCTTCGGCTCCAATACTGAGAAGGAGCCTGCATCAGTCTGCTCCTCGGTGGCATCCGTTCTGCCAGGGTAGAATGGGACTTTAAGCTCCATCCCGGCATTTTTTGCAGCCTGCTCAACTCCTGCACAGCCTCCAAGTACTATAAGATCTGCCAAGGAAACCTTTTTACCTCCAGATTGAGATTTATTAAAGCCATCTTTTATTTCCTCAAGCTTAGCGAGAACACCCTTCAGCAGGACTGGTTGATTGACCTCCCAATTTACCTGAGGCTCCAGCCTTATCCTTGCCCCATTGGCTCCCCCTCGCTTATCCGAGCCTCTGAAGGTTGAAGCTGATGCCCATGCCGTAGCCACAAGCTGTGAAATGGACAAGCCCGAAGCCAATATTTTTTCTTTAAGAGCCTTTATATCTTCTTCACCTATCAGCTCATGATCTACAGGTGGTAACGGATCCTGCCATATCAGATCCTCCTTTGGAACCTCGGGACCAAGATACCGTGACTTTGGACCCATATCCCTATGGGTCAGCTTGAACCAAGCTCTGGCGAAGGCATCCTGAAATTCCTCGGGATTATCTCTATATCTCTTGGCAATAGGATTATATACAGGGTCCATCCTCAAGGACAGGTCTGCGGTAGTCATCATCGGTGCATGGGTCTTTTTTGGATCATGCGCGTCCTCGACAGTCTTAGCTGCCTCAGGATCAGTAGGGATCCACTGCCACGCTCCGGCAGGGCTCTTAACGAGATCCCAGTCATACTTGAACAAAGTCTCAAGGTACCCCATATCCCATTTGGTCGGATGTGGCTTCCAGGCGCCCTCTATACCGCTCCCTATAGCATCGCCGCCCTTGCCGCTCTTATAGGTGCTCTTCCAGCCTAGGCCCATCTCTTCTATGGGAGCAGCCTCAGGTTCTCTGCCAACATGGGTTGCCGGACCTGCTCCATGGCATTTGCCAAAGGTATGTCCCCCGGCAATTAGAGCAACGGTCTCCTCGTCGTTCATAGCCATCCTGGCAAATGTCTCCCGGACATCCTTGCCGGACGCCAGTGCACTTGGCTGACCGTTTGGTCCTTCAGGATTCACATAGATAAGCCCCATCTGAACTGCCGCCAGAGGATTCTCCAAATCTCTTTCGCCTGAATACCTCTTATCTCCAAGCCATTCAGTCTCGGAACCCCAATACACATCCTCCTGAGGCTCCCACACATCCTCGCGGCCGCCTGCAAAGCCAAAGGTCTTAAGTCCCATCGACTCGAAGGCGCAGTTTCCTGCAAGGATCATCAGATCAGCCCAGGAAATGCTCTTTCCATATTTTTTCTTTATTGGCCATAATAGTCTTCTGGCTTTGTCCAGGTTGACATTATCCGGCCAGCTGTTTAGTGGTGCGAACCTCTGCGTACCGTCCGAGGCACCTCCCCGTCCGTCGCCCATTCTGTATGTACCTGCGCTGTGCCATGCCATCCGAATGAACAATGGTCCATAGTGGCCATAATCGGCAGGCCACCATTCCTGAGAATCAGTCATCAGCTTATATAGATCCTCCTTGACAGCCTTTAGATCCAGCCTATTAAATTCTTCGGCATAATTGAAATCCTTACCCATTGGATCACTAAGCTCTGAATTCTGATGCAGCATTTTAAGGTTCAGCTGATCAGGCCACCAATCTCTGTTGCTTGTACCTCCGCCTGAAATGCTTTTTCTTGTATGACCTGTAACGGGACATTTCATCTCTTCCATAAAGCTACCCTCCTTTAATGATTTAATTTATTGCTTTATATTGACGAAGTATTGATACCCATTATAATATTTATGAGCAACAATTTTTGAATAACGAGACTTTGATCGACGTCCAAGAGATTGCAGATCCAGATTTCTGGGAATCAATATCAATACATCATAGTAAATCGTTGACTTGCAAAAAAATGTAATCTTGTGTAGTATTTTGATTGCAGGGAAGTATAGTTGATTATAAGGAGCGTGGGGTATGAAAAAGAAAGTGGATTTGATAGGAGTACAGGTCGACTGCGGGGCATCCAAGGTAGGTGCATCGATTGGACCGGTGGCAATAAGGATTGCCGGGATCTGTGAGGGAATAAGAAAGCTTGGGTATGAGCTGGAGGATAAGGGAGACATTATCCAACCCAAGGGAGGGGCAAGCTCCGAAAAGCTTAGAAACCATGAGTCAGTAATATCAACATGCAAATCACTTTATGAAAGCACCCTTAAATCACTGGAGCAGGAAGCCTTTCCTATAGCAATAGGTGGAGATCACAGCCTGGCGGCAGGAAGCATTTCAGCGACTCTTAAGCACCACAAGGGCAAGGTTGGCGTCATTTGGATAGATGCCCACGGTGACTGGAATGACGATAAGATCACTGAAACTGGAAACATGCATGGAATGTCATTCTCAGCTGTATGCGGACACGGTCCGGATGTTATGGTAGACTACGGACAAGGACCGGTCTATGCAGATGTAACCAAATGCGTGCAAATAGGAGGAAGAGATATTGACGCCGAGGAAGCGAAGAAAATGAAGGCTGCAGGCCTGAATGTATTCGCAATAGACACTATAGATAAGCTTGGAATGCAGGAAGTAATGAAAAGAGCCATTGAGATTGCATCAAATGGTACCGATGGCATCCACTTAAGCTTCGATATAGACTCACTTACACCGGAAGCAGCACCTGGAACAGGAACAAAGGTCCACAGCGGATTGACCATAAGAGAAGCATTCCTCGCAGTAGAAATGCTTCATGAATCAGGCAAGCTTCTTTCGATGGATATGGTAGAGGTTAATCCGATTCTTGATATTTCAAACAAGACCGCAAAGCTTGCAAGTGAGCTTGTTCTTTCGGCTCTTGGGAAGGTAGTTTATTAATACAAGCAATTAAAGGCTGCAGCGAGCGCTGCAGCCTTAAGCATTTGATTCAATATATTTCACAAAAGGGGTATAAGTACAATGTAAAATATTTACAAGGGAAGAGTATTTATTTGTGGGAGTGTTTTTTATGGGGAAGTTTGATTTAAGTAAAAAACATATTTAGGCTTACAGTTATAGCTCTATCACTTTTATTTATGATCATATTCCTGGAGGAGGTAATAATAAACTGGATCCCGTATACTATGGTAGTTGTTTCAGCCATAGGAATCATCATATTGCTGAAGAAGAAGGACGCACTAAAGCCAATAGGTTTTCTTCTTGCAACTATAGCAGGATCCTTTATAGTTGCCCTCGGACTGGCGATGTTTCTACCGGCGCTCGGTCTTTTAAGGGGGTTTTTAGTCAAGAATTAGCTTACTGAGGACTAAGAAAAGCACTTCTACTTTCCACCATCGGCAATCACCACAATACCTCCAATTGCGATAGGTAAATAATAGGTAATTATCCTCCACAGAAGCAGTGCAGTGATTATGATATTAGCCGGGTAAAATATTCTAAATACCATATAAAAACTGCCCTCAGCACCTATGGCTGCTCCAGGCAATGGAATGAATGCCGTCACCATGGATACAAAAGCGGAGGCACCAATAACGTTTAACAAAGAGCTGAATGTCAACTGGAACCCCAATCCAATTGTTATCGGGATCAGGAAAAACAGGGTCAGTTGGACCAGAGATAAAGTAAAGGCTATTGCTAGAGAGCCCATTTCCTTGCTTGCATCCTTCATGTGGGTATGAAATAAATCGACGCTTCTTATGATCCCGAGGGATTTTCGGGTCACTCTCAAGTAATTCATACGTTTTCTTAGGGCTCTTGTGAGTGAAATGATAATTTTTTTAATAGTCCGCGGACTCACAGCAACCAAAACAAGCATCAGGATCACAGCCAGATTTACCAAAAATCCGATGATACCCAAGTAAATGAAGTTTGAGATATATTCCTTGAAAAATCCGGACATAAACAACAGCACTGCACACCCATACAAAACGAGAGCAGCCTGATAAGCTATGAATTTTTTAGTTAACACAGAAGCACCCTTACCTACAGAGACTTTATATTTATGCAGCAAGTAAAGCTGTGCAGGCTGACCTCCGGAAGCAAAGGGTGTTATACCGTTGAAAAATTGACCGGCTAATGTGATGCTGAGTATCCTCTTAAAGCTCAACTTTTCTGCAGCATCCTTTAATAAAATCCGCAGAATAGAGGCTTCAGAGATCCAATATCCTATTATCAGCACTAAGCTGATAAACAGGAATATTGGATTTATGTTTCTAAGAGCATCGACCACATTAGCCATATTATCCGTTGAAATTATATAAATCAACAAGATAATCAGAAAAATCCACGGTAGGAGGAATTTAATTAATTGTTTTGGGGTCATTATCATATCGCATACTACCTTTCAGTTCAAACATTCTATGATAGAAGCTTTCCCATTTTGAGCCTATAGACTCACAGTTATAATATAGGGAGCCATTTTTTGATTGAGACGACCAAAAGTCATAGAAGCTTCGATCGGAAGACAATTTTTGAATCAATTGAGCAAAGCCGTCATTGTCATCTGCGTGCAAATAATAATCAAACAGAATATCCTCATATACGGTTAGAGATCTTAGTAATATAGGCAACTGGACACTCATAGCCTCAAGTATTGTCATTGGGAAAAGCTCGTTATAGGACGGAAGGAATATTACATCAGCTATATTATAAACATCATTCATTTCATTTCGATCCACTATACCTATAAACTTAACGTTTTCAGGGGGATTTTCTACAATCTCCTTTAACATGTCA
>DAIPJA010000107.1:0-6918 GCA_036770525.1 Gudongella sp.
CTCTCTTAAGCTTGCCATAGAAAGGGTTTCCGGGAACAGACCTGAGGTGATGAGCTCCGTATGGAAATCACTTATGAGCAAGGACTACAGATCGATACTTCCATCAATAGAGCTTCCTACGATGGTAATAAATGGCTCGGATAGCACCTTCTATGATCCTGATTCAGGGAAGGATATAGCCTCCATTCTGGGAAATGGGGAATATAAGATAATAAAAGATGCCGGGCATCTTGTAGTAATGGAAAAGCCTGCCGAACTTAGCAGACTGATATCAGAATTTATTAATAATAAAATTCATATTTCTTGATTAGAAGCCCTTTGACGATGGATTTTATATAATCCATCGTTTTATTTCTTGCATCCTCATAGGAAAGCTTACCTGAGAGAACTCTCTTCAGCACTCCCTCGTACACCAATAAGGTCATTTCGTTCAATCTATTTCCATCATCCTCACTAATATAGCCTTCAAGAATACAATCTCTGACGGTTGTCATTCCCCTTTCGGTGATATTGCTTTTGATCAACATCGTAGAAGTCTTGGCATCAGCGGTTTGAAGATCTTCAGGAAAAAGATTATAATACTCTTCAACATAGTCCTCTACATCATTAGTTACTCCTGAAAAGAAAATCGCATTATAAACCTCTGGCTTATCGAAGGAATAATCACAAAAGCATTCCCAAACCTTAAGAAACCTATCCATTGCATTGTCGGCATCCTTTGTATAGTCATGGATTGCCAAAGCATAATCCTTGATCATCCGCATAGCAGAAAAAAAGATCAGGTGATCGAGGCTTTCGAAGTAATTATACAACGTTGCAGTGTTATAGCCAGCTTTCGAAGCAACTTTCCGAAGAGTTACATTTCTAATGCCTTCTTCGAGGATAAGGTGATCAACAGCTGTTATAAAATCCATCATTACTCTGTTTCTATGTAGGGGTTTCATTTATTTTACTCCTTACTAGAATATTCTTGATTCATTATATCATAATTTCGCATTATTCAGCTTGTATTAGAATTTCTTATACGAACTGCGAACAAATAATATTAGTTGACAATAATCATGATTATGATAGTATAATAAATAACAATTATAACCACGATTATAAAAAGGAGGGACTTAAATGAAGTTGGAAATGGGAAATTTTCACGTACAGGATGTTGTATTTGCTGAGAAAACGTTTTATAAAGATGGCATACTCAGCATAAACAAGGAAGAGGCACTAGCATTCATCAAAGAGGATGAACACATAATCGATTTGGACTTAGTTATTGCAAAGCCTGGAGAAAGTACCAGAATAGTACCTGTTAAGGAAGCTGTTGAACCAAGAATCAGACCAGATGGAAGAGCGGTATTCCCTGGAGTAACTGGAGACCTTGAGATGGCAGGAGAGGGCAGACTGCATGCTTTGAAAGGAGTCAGCGTTCTTGGAGTAGGCATGCACTACGGCAGCTTTGGAGATGGCTTGATCGATATGGGTGGTGAGGGTGCAAAGTATACTCTTTTCTCACAATTGATCAATATTTGTATAGTTGCTCACACAGATGAAGAATATGAAAGATTTGAGCAGCAAAAGAAAAATACGGCAATAAGAATGGCTTCTCATAAATTTGCAGAATACCTTGGAAGTACTGTAAAGGATCTTGATCCAGAGGAGCTGGAGGTTTTTGAAATAGAACCTGTTACAAAGAGAGATGAATCCGTATCGAAACTCCCTTCAGTAGTACTAGTAATGCAGCCACAGTCACAGATGGAAGAGCTGGGGTATAATGACCTTGTATATGGCTGGGATATGAATAAGTACGTACCATCCTTCATGAATCCAAATGAGATTCTCGATGGTGCATTGATTTCGGGCAGCTTTATGCCGGCATCCTCAAAATGGTCTACCTATGATTTCCAAAACTTCCCTACTATAAAAGAGCTATACAAAGAACATGGTAAGACCATTAATTTCCTCGGGGTAATAATGTCAAATTTGAATGTTTCCTTGGAGCAAAAGAAGAGATCATCAATATTTGTAGCTCAGATGGCGAAATCACTGGGAGCTGATGGTGCTATTGTAACTGAAGAGGGTTACGGAAATCCGGATGCAGATTATATAATGTGTCTAGCTGCATTGGAGGATGTTGGAGTTAAAACAGTAGGAATCAGCAACGAATGTACTGGCAGAGACGGTGGTTCTCAGCCATTAGTAACACTTGATGTAAAAGCAAATGCTTTGGTTTCCACAGGGAATGTATCTCAGTTGATAGAGCTTCCTCCAGCTGAAAAAGTAATTGGAGAACTAGAGGCTCTAGCTAGAGATGGTCTCTCAGGTGGATGGTCCTTTGATGAGCTGCTTGGATCTTCAGTTAAGGAAGATGGTTCAATAATCATGGAAAACAATGCAATGTTCTGTGGTGACATGATCGCTGGATGGTCAACAAAAACAATGAAGGAATTTTAGGGGGTGGAGTAATGAAAAAGGCAGTTCATTATATTAATCAGTTCTTTGCTGGAATCGGAGGAGAAGATCAAGCTGATCAAAAGCCTGAAATAAGAGAAGGGTTAATGGGACCATCATTAGCCATGAACAGCATGCTGGATGCTGAAATCACTCATACAATTATTTGTGGTGATAATTTTATGGGATCCAATACAGAAGAGGCAGTTAAGACTATCCTTGGATTCCTTGACAATGTTGAATTCGATATATTTGTTGCTGGACCTGCTTTCCAGGCTGGAAGATACGGAGTTGCTTGTGGAACTATCTCAAAGGCTGTGAAGGAAAAGTATGGAGTACCTGTCCTAACATCAATGAATGAAGAAAATCCCGGAGTTGAAATGTTCAAAAAGGACATTTATATTTTCAAGGGTGGAAAATCAGCTGCTAAGATGAGGGATGACGTAAAGGTAATGGCAGCATTTGGGAATAAGCTTCTTAAGGGTGAACCGACAGGTCCTGCAGAAACTGAGGGATTCTTTGAGAGGGGAATCAGAGCTCAAATATGGCTGGATAACGGACCAATCGCAGCAAGAAGAGGAGTAGAAATGCTAGTAAAGAAGCTAAATGGAGAAGAATTCAAAACTGAGCTTCCTATTCCTAAAGCAGATAGAGTAGAAATAGCTGCACCTGTTAAAGACCTTACTAAAGCTAATATTGCTTTGATAACAACAGGCGGAATAGTTCCAGTGGAAAATCCGGACAGAATTCAGTCAGCTTCTGCAACCAGATGGGGAAGATATGACATTTCAAATATCGAAAGATTAGAAAGTGGTGTTTTCAAGACCATACATGCTGGTTTTGATCCTGCAGCAGCCGATGCCGACCCGAATGTAGTAATTCCAGTTGATGCAATGAAAGCATATCTGAAAGAAGGAAAGATTGGAAAGCTGCATGACTATTTCTATTCTACGGTTGGTACCGGAACAACTCAGGCTGAAGCAGCTAGGATGGGAAGAGAGATCGTAGAAAAGCTGAAGGAAGACTCGGTAGATGGTGTTATCATGACATCAACCTGAGGCACCTGTACTCGTTGCGGTGCAACGATAGTAAAAGAGATTGAAAGAGCAGGTATTCCGATAGTTCAGATGTGTAATTTGATACCTGTAGCAGTAACCGTGGGATCAAATAAGATAGTACCAACGATATCAATACCTTATCCACTTGGGGATCCTCAAACTCCAAAGGATGTACAATGGAAACTAAGATATCATAGAGTTGGAGTGGCACTGGACGCCTTAACAGCAGATATTGAAGAGCAGACTGTATTCAAGGTCAAGATATAGTTAGAAAATGGGGGTGGTAACACCCCCTAAGTAGCGGTCTACATGGGAGGATAATGATGGAAAAAGGGCTTAAGAAAGATAACAGTGTATTTATAATATCACTTGTGCTCACTATATCTATAGTGCTATGGGGTATCGTAGCGCAAACAAGCTTTGCTTCATTTGCTAACACATTGATGAACTTCCTTAAAGGTTACTTTGGATGGTCATATTTGATAGCTATGTTTGTATTTGTAATATTTGCAGGTGTACTTGCATTCAGTAAGTATGGAAAGATTAAACTCGGTAAAGACAACGATGTTCCCGAGTATAGCACTGTTTCATGGTTTGCAATGTTATTTGGAGCAGGTATGGGGATTGGACTTGTGTTTTGGGGTGTTGCAGAACCAATATCGCATTTTGTAAGCCCGGCTCCAGGGATAGAGGCGGGCACAACTGCTGCTGCTAATTTCGCAATGAAGGCCTCTTTTATGCACTGGGGATTTCACCCTTGGGCAAACTATAGTATTATAGGTCTTGCTCTTGCCTATTTTCAGTTTAGAAAGGACAAACCTGGTTTAATTAGTAGTATTTTTATACCGCTTCTTGGTGAGGAAAAAGTAAATGGACCAATTGGGAAGCTAATTGATGTACTTGCTGTGTTTGCAACTGTTGCTGGAGTGGCAACATCTCTAGGCCTCGGTACTCTCCAGATAAACAGTGGGTTAAATTTCTTATTTAACATACCAGAGAATACATTTGTTCAGCTTACCATTATTTCAGTGATTACCATACTTTTTATATGGACTGCGATATCGGGAATCGGTAAAGGTATTAAGCTCCTTGGAGATATAAACCTCGTTCTTGCTGTAACACTTTTACTGCTGGTAATAATACTGGGACCTACGGTAACATTTATTAACTCGTTTACCAACGGATTAGGTCAATACCTGAATGGATTCATAGCAGATAGCCTTCATGTAGAGCCATTTGGCGACAATAGTTGGATTTATGGATGGACAGTCTTTTATTGGGCATGGTGGATTGCTTGGGCACCATTTGTCGGAACATTTATTGCAAGAATATCAAAGGGGAGGACGATCAGGGAATTCATTGGAGGAGTAATATTTGCTCCAGCAGTAGTATCAATCGTTTGGTTTTCAGCATTTGGATCAATGGGCTTAAATTTGAGCGAAACAATTGGAATAGAGGGTATGGAAGCTGCAGCAGCTGTTCCATCTACAGCTCTATTCCAGGTTTTCAGCCATTATCCACTTAGCATGGTGTTATCTATGATCACAGTAGTATTACTAAGTACCTTTTTCATTACATCTGCGAATTCTGCAACTTTTGTCTTAGGAATGCTATCTTCACAAGGTGATCTAAATCCTTCCAGAGGAAAACAGTTGATATGGGGATTACTACAATCTTTGCTAGCTACGTCACTGCTATTAGCAGGAGGTCTTGAGGCATTGCAAACAGCATCGATTGCTGCAGCATTTCCATTTATATTCGTTATGATATTTGCGATATTATCGCTTATGAAAGCACTCAAACAAGAAGATGTTTAACAAGAAAAGCAGCCGCGAGGCTGCTTTTCTATAGGAAAGGCATATATCTGTCCACCTTATCCACATCATTTCCCGAGAGAATATCTTCCAAAATACTCAGTCCATTCTTGATCCTTTCAGGATCCTCTGCACTAAAGCTAAGCCTTATGAAGCTGTCTCTATCCAAAGGCTCCGTGTAGAATACCTTACCGGGTACTATAGCGAGCTTCCTTTTACTGCATTCCTCATAAAGCTCCATTGCATCCCAGCCCTCAGGGATCCTGACCCAAAGACTGAGCCCTCCTCCTGGTCTATGATACTCAAGGCCTGCATGCTTAAGATTGTCCAGGCCTTCTGCCATAATTAGGTATTTCTCCTTATAAACTTCTTTGATTTTATCCATGTAGTCTACCCACAAGCCCTTTCTCAGGTAAAGATCAAAGGCTCTTTGAAGATACCCCGAGGATGAAATATCAGTTGAATGCTTAGCCTTGATGATTTGTTTGAATAGCGAGGGCGGAAGGGTCATAAATCCAATCCTCACCCCAGGCATAAATATCTTTGAAAAGCTCTTCACAAAAATAACTCTGTCTTTGCTATCAAGAGATTTAAGAGGCTCCTTTTTTTCATCCTCAAAGCAGAGATCGGTTAGAAAATCATCCTCTATGATATAGAAGCCATATTCCTCTGCAAGCTTAAGAACAGCCTCTTTTTTGATCCTGCTGTAGCTTATCGTTGTAGGACTCTGGTAATTGGGCATAAGGTATATGAATTTTGGTTTGTATCTTCTAATATTCTGCTTTAAAACCTCGATATCGATTCCATCATCCTTAAGAGGTATGCCAATTATCCTTGCGCCTCTTGATTTGAAGGCTGCATATGCGCCAGGATAGGTAGGATTTTCAACAAGAATTACATCACCGGTTTCAACAAGGGACTTGGAAATTATGTCAAGACCCTGCTGCCCACCTGATGTTATTAGTATTTGCTCTTTGGATGCTGAAATTGAGTAGTTCTCATTAAGAAATCCCGATATTGATTCCCTTAGAGGCCCATACCCGTTGATCTCAGGGTACAGAAAGGCTTCCCCCCTGTCTCTGTCCAGGACCTCCACAAGAGATTGCTTGAATTCCTCAATAGGGAACAGGTCGGGGATAGGAGATACACTTGCAAAGTCAATACTGTCTTTAAGAAGTGGGAATATACCGGAAAGCATAAGCTCTATATCGCCTTCTTCAACTGAAGCCATATCCTGATCGGAGTGCTGCTTTTTAACAAATGTCCCGCTGCCCTTCAGTGTGTAGATATAACCGTCCTTCTCCAGCTCCTTATATGCAGTTACAACTGTTACGTTATTTACTCCAAGGCTCTTGGCAAGGGCTCTGATGGAAGGGAGTCTATCATCTCCCAGGGCATCATCGTCGATCATCTTTGAAATGGCTTCATAGAGCTGCTGGTACATAGGTTTAGAGCTACCTTTATTAAGCTTTACTGAGCTAAACATTAATTTCAACTCCTAAAAAAGACATTGTATGGATACACTTATTATATCATATCCCAGCCAGTGTCCATACAATGTACATTGTTTTATTAAACAGGTTTCACAGCCTGAATATAGA